>CAUGNQ010000037.1 GCA_959600835.1 uncultured Collinsella sp.
GGTGGCGCAGCTCGTAGTTAAAGTCGCGCACCTGCTCGCGGGCGCCCAGGTAATCGGTATCGATGGTCACCTTGGCGGTGTCGCCCAGCAGGTCGCCGGCAAGGCCGGTGGCGCTGGCGCCGGCGCCCAGGACGGTGTGCTGCACGTTGACGCGCGCGCCCTCGTCCAGGAACAGGCCGGTGTCGTCGAGTGCGATCCAGCTGTCGTCGAGTGTCTGCGTGCAGGTCACGTTGACGGTGGCGTACTCGTGGGCGCACACGCGTAGCACGGAGCCCACGACACCCTCGCCGGTAACAGGAGAGTCTAGGGCAATATGCAGGTCGAGCGTTGCCTGCGGGCGAGCGACGATGTCGATGGCGGCGATGGCCGCGGCGGCATCGACACCGCTCACACGCACGGTAACCGTGGCGTGCTGGTATGCGGGCACATCGATGACGATGCGCTTGGTAGCGTGCTCGGCCAAGTAGGCGTAGGCAGCCTCGCCCATGCCGGTTTCGAAGGCTTCAGCAGGGGAGAGCTCCTCCTCGAGCTTGATGGCGCCGGCCTGGTAGACGGAGGTGGCGGGCACGTCGAGCTCGGTCTCGGGCGTGATGCGGGCGCGGTCGGCGGCATCACCGGGGGCGGAGGCGCGGCGCTCGGGGAAGCGCTCGGCCATGGCGTTCATGGCGGTGCCAAACGCGTCGGCAGCGCCGGAAAACTGCTCGCCCAAGCCTTCGACCTCAACGGCCTCCGCGGGAGCGGCGGCAAGCTCGTCAGAGAGCTCGAGCTTGGTCTGATTCATTTTCAACCAGCCCCAGGTTGCTGCGGGCATCGCGTTGACCTGCTCGAGCGTGGTAGCAGCGGTGTTGGTTTCCTGTTTCATTATCCGATCGCTCCTTCCATCTCGAGCTTGATCAGGTTGTTCATCTCGACGGCGTACTCCAGCGGCAACTCCTTGGAGACCGGGTTGGCAAAGCCGTTGACGATCATGGTGCGGGCCTCTTCCTCCGAGATGCCGCGGCTCATCAGGTAGAACACCTTGTCGTCGCCGATACGACCGATGGTGGCCTCGTGGCCGATGTCGACGTTCTTGGCGCGGATGTCCATGGCCGGAATAGTGTCGGAGCGGCTCTGGTCGTCGAGCATCAGCGACTGGCAGCTCACGGTTGCCTTGGAGCCCTCGGCCTTGGGCGTGGCCACGATAGAGCTGCGGAAGGTCTGGATGCCGCCGCTCTTGGAGATGCCCTTGGTCTCGACGGTCGCCGAGGTCTCGGGCGCGTTGAGTACGACCTTGCAGCCGGTATCGAGGTTCTGGCCGGCGCCGGCAAAGGTGATGCCGGTAAAGCTCGAACGGGCGCGGCGGCCGTTGAGCACGCTCATGGGATAGAGGTAGCCCACGTGGCTGCCGAAGGAGCCACTGATCCACTCGATGTCGCCGTCCTCGTCCACGCGCGCACGCTTGGTGTTGAGGTTGTACATGTTCTTGGACCAGTTCTCGATGGTCGAGTAGCGCAGGTGTGCGCGTTTGCCCACAAAGAGCTCGACGGCGCCGGCGTGGAGGTTGGCTACGTTGTACTTGGGCGCGGAGCAACCCTCGATAAAGTGCAGGTCGGCGTCGTCCTCGACGATGATGAGCGTGTGCTCAAACTGGCCGGCGCCCTTGGCGTTAAGACGGAAGTAGCTCTGCAGCGGGAAGTCGAGCTTGGTGCCCTTGGGCACGTAGACAAACGAGCCGCCCGACCATACGGCGCCGTGCAGGGCCGCAAACTTGTGGTCGGTGGGCGGGATGAGCGTCATAAACTTCTCGTGGATGAGCGGTTCCCACTGCGGGTCGTGCAGGGCCTCCTCGATGCCGGAGTAGACGATGCCCATCTTGGACGCGGTGTCCTGCATGTTGTGGTAGACCAGCTCGGAGTCGTACTGCGCGCCGACGCCTGCCAGGTAGCTGCGCTCGGCCTCGGGGATGCCCAGGCGCTCAAAGGTGTTCTTGATGTCGTCGGGCACCGACTCCCAGTCGTGTTTTTGGTCGGTGTTGGGCTTGACGTAGGTGACGATGTTGTCCATGTCCAAGCCCTCGATGGAGGGGCCCCACGTCGGATCCGGGAAGCGGTTGAAAATCTCGAGGGACTTGAGGCGCAGGTCGAGCATCCACTGTGGCTCGTCCTTCTTGGCGCTGATCTCGCGCACGATGTCGGGCGTGATGCCGGCGTCGAGGCGCTCGAATCCCTTCTCGCCATAGGTGAAGTCGTAGAGGCTGCGGTCGATGTCCGCGACCTCGGTGCGGTTCTTGGTCATTGCGTCGCCCCTTTACGCCTGCTGCTCGGCAGCGGCGGCTTCGGCCTGGGCGCGCTGCTCGGCGGCCTCGCGCTCGAAGGTCTCAAAACCGTTCTTGTCGATCCAGGGAATGAGCGAGGCGTCGTCCTCGCGTACGATGTGGCCCTTGACCATAACGTGGACGCGGTCGACATCCAGGTGTTCCAGGATGCGCGTGTTGTGCGTGATGATGAGCATGGAGCCGTCGCAGCTCTTGCGGTACGCGTCCATGCCGTGGCTGACGGTGGACAGGGCGTCGACGTCCAGGCCGGAGTCGGTTTCGTCCAGGATGGCGAGTTTGGGCTGCAGCAGCAGAAGCTGGAGCATCTCGACCTTCTTCTTCTCGCCGCCCGAGAAGCCTACGCCCAACTCGCGGTTGAGGTAGGCGGTATCCATGTTGAGCTCGGCCGCGAGCTCCTTGACGCGACGGCGGAATTCCTTGCCCTTCATCTCCAGGCCGGGACGGCCGGCGATGCTGGCACGCAAAAAGCTCGACAGCGGCACGCCCGGAATCTCGACCGGGGCCTGGAAGCTCAGGAACAGGCCGGCGCGCGAACGCTTGTCGGTGGTGAGCTCGGTGATGTCCTGGCGGTCAAAGACGATACGGCCGTCGTTGACCGTGTAGACGGGGTCGCCCATGACCAGGTGGCCCAGGGTGGATTTGCCGGCGCCGTTGGGTCCCATCAGCACATGGGTCTCGCCGGCGGCGACGTTGAGGTTGACGTTGTGGAGGATGGTCTTCTCGTCCACGGAGGCGGTCAGACCTTCGATGGAAAGCAGCGGATTTGCGCTCATGCTGTCCCTCTCTGTATATGGTGTACTCATAGGTGTACTAAACCCTAGGAATCTTCTCGGAATAAAGTTACTATGGGTTCGGCGTTAGTCAAGGGAAAACCCGACTAATCCACTCGACTTTTTAGATGCGTGACATAATTAATCAGGATTGTTTGCCCCGCGCGCATAAGATTTGGGACAAACAAGCCTGGTATTTTGTCCCAGGAACAACGGGAGGGTAGATATGCTCATTTCTTCCAAGGGCCGCTATGCCCTCCGGTTAATGATCTATATCGCGGCGCTCGGTGACGCCGAGGGCAAGATTGCCCTGCGCGAGGTTGCCGACCGCGAGCATATCTCACAAAAGTATTTGGAGCAGCTGGTTCGTCCGCTCATGAAGGCGGGCCTGCTTAAGAGCGTGCGCGGCAAAGGCGGTGGCTACATGATGGCCAAGGACCCCGCCGAGGTGCGTGCTGGCGACATCCTGCGCGCTGTCGAGGGCAGCACGGCGCCCGTGGCGTGCGACGGCATCGACAACAGCTGCACCCGCAGCGATTTGTGCTCAACCGTCAAGTTCTGGCGCGGCCTGGACGACGTGATCGAAAAGTACGTCGACGGCGTGACGTTGGCCGACCTGGCCGCCGTCCCCGAAGTCAACTTCAACATCAAGCTGTAGGTTTAGCGCAATTCCTTAAGATTTCGCGGAGGGTTGTTGCCGTTTACCGAGGGGTTGTTGTGCAACAACGGGTGAGCTGCAATACTTAATTCTATCTTTGCAAACTGCACTTTAACTACACCAATGCAGGGAGGATCTTATGCAGCGCAAGCATTCTGCTATTGTCGCGGGCCTGACGCTGGCGCTTTCGTTTGGCGCCGTTTCCGTGCCGGCACCCGCCGCTGCCGAGGAGCCCACGCCGGGCGTTGCCTCGGATGCGACCGATATCGATAAGGGTCTCTATACCCAGCAGTCCTTCTCGGGCGTGCTGAGGTCGGTCCAGGGCGTTTCGTTTGTTAACGTGACCCCCGAGATGAAGTACTTTACCAAGTACGAGAGCCATGGCAACTATAACCAGGGCTTTTCGTATGGCGACGGCTATAACGCGCTGGGTTATTACCAGTTCGACCGTCGATGGTCGCTCATTCCGTTTATGAAGCAGGCCTACAACTACAACCCCGAAAAATACAGCATGCTCAAGGATGCGATTGATCGCGGCAGCGAGATTTCCAACACGAGCAATGCCATGTACGAGAACGGCCAGCTCACCGAGTTGGGCCGTATTGCGCAGGAGGCTTTCCAAGGTGCTTATAACACCGACCCTGTTGAGTTCTCGGCTCTGCAGGATGCGTATGCGTACAACTCGTACTATGCGGTGACCGAGGCGTGGCTCAAGAGCGGCCTGGGCATTGATATTTCGGGCCGTGCCGATTGCGTTAAGGGCATGGTGTGGAGCATCACCAACATGTGCGGCACCGGTGGTTGCAGGGACTTCTTCCGTTGGGCAAACCTTTCTAACAGTATGACTGATCGCGAGTTTGTGACGGCGCTTTCCAACAGTGTGGTCAATAACGTGGCGACCAAGTATTCGAGCCAGCCCCAGTATCATGAGGGCTGGAAGAACCGCTACCGCAACGAGCTGAAGGACTGTTTGGTTTATATCGCCGAGGACGAGGCCGCTGCCGCTGCGACGCCCGTGCAGCCCGAACCTACGCCGGCGCCCTCGCCGACGCCTGATTCGAATGACGACTCGAGCGACGATGCCAACGATGACAGGATGGATGCGCCCTCGACCGGTGCTGACGGTGATGGCTCTGCTGATGGCACTACCAACAACGGCTCCACCTCGAACGGCTCCGATTCAAACGGCTCTGCTGCGGGCGATTCGTCTTCAAGCTCTGCCGGCAATACGGACAGCGACGCTTCTGGTTCGACCGGCGCTGGCACCTCTAACCCATCCACCGGCTCGATCGATTCGTCCGTTGGCACCGGCTCTAACAACGGCTCCGGCTCTGACGCAAACCCTGGTTCCGATGCTTCCAAGGATGACTCGAATAAGGCGCCGGACGTTCCCGTTGCTTCGCCGGACAAGAAGCCTTCTTTCTCCGAGCAGCTTGGTTCTACGCTGGGCTCTTCGCTGATGGCTGGCGTCAATAACGGCTCGACCCAGAACAAGGGCAACTCTGATCAGGTTTCCACGGAAAAGATCGAAGCCGCAAAGGGCGACTCCAAGGACAAGGCTTCCGAGAAGACCGAATCCGATAAGGGTTCTAGCTCTGAGGAGAAGAGCGACAAGTCCGAACAGAAGAAGGACGAGGATAAGAAGTCTGAATCTGAGGAGAAGGACAAGAGCAAGGCCGAGGGCGAAAAGAAACAGTCCGAAGACGACGACAAGAGCGGTGCTGACAACCAGGTCCAAGAGCAAAATGACTCCAAAACGGTGACCACCACGACCACGACGACTACAACTACCAAGTCCTCGGGCGGCAACATGCCCAAGACGGGCGATCTGATTGTGATGGCGAGCCTTGCCAGTGCAAGCTTGGCCACACTGGGCGCTACGTCTATCGTAAGTGGTAAGCATAAGCTCGATCAGCAGAAGAAGGCTTCTGGGGAGGACGGCTTGGAGGAGTAATCTTCCAGATCGTTTTCTATAAGAGTTTGGGACGGGGTCCGGTGCGGCGGCATCGGCCCCCCTTTTTTTGTTGTGCAACGATTTGTTATGCCCCCTCGGGGGGCTGTTGCTACCGCTGCCCGAAACGTTTGCATGTCGATATTGTTGCGCTCTACCCGCTCGCTACAATGGGCATCGTGCTGCGTTAGAAGGAGAGTTTACGGTGTCTGAACAGGTGAATTGTGGTTTTACTCATGCGTTTGGTGCACGGTTGCTCAATCATGCGGATAGCGCAGCTCTACCGGTTGATGCACACGACTTTTCCGATGCAATCAATCGGTGTTTACTCGTCGATAAGACTATGTTTATTGCCGATATATTGGACAGTGAAGCACCTGTTGCGCTTTGCTGTCGGCCCAAGGGTTTTGGCAAGAGCATGAATTTATCGATGCTCAAGTGCTATTTGGAACGACCTGATCGCCGGCTGCCGGATCGAAGCCTGTTCGCTGGTACCCAGATTTGGCAGGCGGGCGGCGGTCGCTATCGTGATGAGTACGCGAGTTATCCGGTCATCATGCTCGACTTTACAGCTGCCGCTTCGAGGCATGGCGCTGGTGCTGCGGCAGCAATTCGCGGGGCTGTCGTGCGCGAGTGCGCCCGATTACTGCCGCTGCTTGCCGCGCCTGATCTGTCAAGACGTGAGGTTCGTCTTATCGAGAGGGCGGCGCGTGGGGTGGCCAGCGATAAGGAGATCGATGCGGCGCTTGGCGTGCTTATTAAACTGCTCCAGGCAGCTTTCGATGAGCAGGTTGTTCTTCTGATAGACGACTACGACGCGGTATGTCCAAAGCGTTTGGACGCTAAGGACGACGGTAGCGTGGATTCCCTAGAGTCGCTCAGCCGAATGTTGTTCGACACCATTGCCGATGCCGGCGACTCGTTGCGATTGACGTGTCTGATGTGCGAACGCCCCGGTCATGCCGAGTTTGCGTTGTCCCAACGTGGGGTTTCCTATCGGTCGGCGACAGCGTTGTCGAGTTGGTGTGATCGATGGTTCGGTTTTTCGGACGACGAAGTCCAAGTGCTGTTGGATTGCATCGGTCGCAACGGCTGTCTGGATGACGCGCGTGAGTGGCTCGAGGGCTATCTGCTTGGTGGTTTTTATTGCTCGAGCCCGGAGCGCGTGGTGGACTACGCACATCGCGGTTGCGTCGCGCCCGTTCGGGCAGATCTGTATGGTTACGCCGACCGTCTGAGCGCATGCGTCGGCGACTGGAATCTCATGCGCCTGTCCGCATTGTTCGATTTACTTGAGGCGCATGGGTTTATTGAGGTGCCAGTGCATGTGCATGCCGAGGAGGCCGATGCCGCCAAGCCCGAAGATATCTGGACAGCGCTGTATCTGTCTGGATTTCTTACGACGGACATGACGGGGCATTCGGAAAACGGCGCGTGCCTTCGTTCCCTGCGTCTGCCTAATAACGAAGTGCGTCAGGCGCTCCGTCTTGTAATTCTGGAATGGTTTGAGTGCGCCGTTGAGGACGTTGGAGTTATCGACTCGTTCCATGACGGGCTGTGTCGAGGAGACGAGGACACTGTAAAGCAAGCTTTGAGCTGTGCTATCAGCGATCTGGGCATCGATGTGGGCCAATCAGATATGCCGACAGCCTATCATCTGGCGCTTCAGGGGCTCTGCTTTGGACTGCCCGGCTATTGCAATCCCAGCTCCAAGCGAAGTGGCGTCTCGGATCGCTGGGATATCCAGGTGATTCCCACCGGTCGGGTGTTTGACGTGGCCGACACGCTCGGCATGCTCGATGAGCGACCGCTCATTACGGTCAACATGTTGTACGACCCTGGCGTCGATGCCCTGGGCCTGGAACTGTTGGCGGTTCAGGCGCTGCTCGACATAGAGCGCGACGGCATCGATGATATCCGCGTGCCGCGCCCCGCCGTCGGGCGCATGCGTTGGGGCTTTGGCTTTGACGGTCAGCGTGTGTCCGTGGTGTGTCAACGACTGTAGCGGCGGGCGAAAGCCCTTTACTACTCGGCGTCCTTCAGGGGCGGCATGGGCTTCCAGTTGGGATCCTTAACGATCTTGCGGGCGTCCTTCATGCCGCGGCGCAGCGCCGGAATGCCGGTCTTAAAGCATTTGTCGACTGCTGCCAGACGAATGAACTCCTTGCAGAAGGTCGCGGCATTGCCCAGACGGAACAGCATGGGGTGGTAGTCACCGTAGATCTGCATATAGCGAGCGAGGAAGCCTCGGTTGCGCATGATGTAGTAGCGGTTGGTGTCGCTCGTGGAGTTGAGCTGGCGCTTACCGGCGATGTCCCAGTTAGAGACGGCGCGGGCGCGCTTGAGCACCACGTCGGCGACCACGGCGGCGGGGAAGTGCTGGCTGGCTACGTAACCGTAGCAGGCATCGTCGCCGTAGATAAAGAAGCGCGCATCGGGCAGGCCAATCTTGTCGACCACGCGTCGCGAGAACATGCCGCCCTCAAAGCACAGCTGGTTCATGGAACGGTAGCCCTCGGGACCCAGATCCCACTTGGCGATGGGGTTGGGAATGCCGAGCGAAAGGATGAGCTGGTACTGCCAAAAGAAGGCGCCGCCGTCAAAGTCCAAGCGCGAACCCTGGATAACATCGTAGCGGTCGGTCCACTTGGCCAAGCGCTCGATGCCTTCGGGGATGACGAGCACGTCGTCATCCATCACCCAGAACCACTGGGCGCCTAGGTCGTAGGCGCATTTAGTGCCGGCCGAGAAGCCGCCCGCACCGCCGCCGTTTTCGAGCTGCGGGGCGTAGATGACACGGTCGGTGCCGCCCTGCGCGTCGGGCTGCTCGGTGTCGATGCCCCACAGGTTGGCCAGGCGCTCGTTGAATGCGGTGCACATGGCCTCGGTCTCGCGCGAATTCTCGTTATCGACAATCACGATGCGCCAGGGCGTTGCCGTGAGCTCGGTCATAGATTCGAACAAGTTGGCCAGGAGTTCCTGGCGCTTGTACGTAACGACGACGATGGCGAGCTTATCGATGGGAGCGGGAAGGGTTGAAGGCATGGGGCAATATATCCTTTCACGCGCGGCGCGCATGCGCTGCACGGAAGCTATCGAATACGTCCTTGGGACTGTCCTATTGTAAAGGCTCGGCGCACCTTGGCGGCAAGCTTTGAATAAAACGCAGGAACCTGCCACGGGCCCGCCGCATGACGTGCGGCTACTTTGCCCGCAAGAGGCTCCATAGATTATATAAACGCCCGCTGGCGCGCTGACCCTTTGATACCATGAAACGACAGGTATTTCCTAAGGAGCACATTTGTCTACTAACGCCTCTGGCAGCCCTGTTCTGTCGCTGCTTATTCCCATTTACAATGTTCAGCGCTACCTGCGCGAGTGTCTCGATTCCGCCCTGGCGCAGACGCTCAAGGATATTGAGATCATCTGCATTAACGACGGGTCGACCGACAACTCGCCGGCGATTATCCGCGAGTATATGGAGCGCGATGGGCGCGTCAAGATGATCGACAAGGCCAACAGCGGCTACGGCGACTCGATGAACCACGGTCTGGAGATGGCGCGTGGCAAGTACGTTGGCATCTTGGAGTCCGATGACTTTATGGCGCCCGACGCACTCGAAAAGCTTGTCTCGGCCGCCGATAGCAATAATGCCGACTTTGCGAAGGCGAACTTTGATTTCTACTGGTCTAAGCCCGAGGAGCGCCGTTCGCTGCACGAGATGTTTAAGGCAAGGGATTGTGGCAAACCGGTGCATCCCAGCAATACGACGCAGTTCTTTAAGCAAAAACCGTCGATTTGGTCGGCCGTGTACCGTCGTGATTTTCTTGAGCGCAACGGTATCAAGTTCCTGCCGACTCCGGGGGCATCCTTTCAGGACACGTCATTTGCCTTTAAGGTGATCGCGTGTGCCGAAAAGGCTATTTACCTGCATGATGCCGTGTTGTCGTATCGCCAGGACAACGAGAATTCCTCGGTCAATTCTTCGGCTAAGGTCTTTTGCGTCAATACCGAGTATGCCGAGATTGAGCGTTGGATTCGAGAGGATTATGCCCGCGACCACGCAAGTGATGACGTCGCGCGCATGCTCAAGTTCAACCAACTCATTAAGTACGATTCGTATATGTGGAACTACGTGCGCTTGGCGCCTAAGTTCTATAAGGAGTTCCTGGTTCAGATGGCCAAGGAGTTCCAAGCGGCCTTGGACGCGGGGGAGTTTTCGCTTGACGACCTCAAGCCGTGGAAGCGCGCAAATCTCGCTGCCATCCTCAAAGATCCTGAGGGCTGGGTTGACGAGCATCCGAGTTTTGCGACGGATGGTGCCTTGGGGCGTGCTAAGTATTACGCCTCGGTTGGAGGCCCAGGTGTGGTTGCTGCCTTCCTCATCGAATCGCTGAGGGGGTAGGTCGGCATGGGAGAGGCCTCGTGTCCTAAAGCTACGATTGTCGTCCCCGTTTACAACTCTGCGCGCTCCATTCAGCGATGCGTCGATTCGCTGTTGGCCCAGTCCGAGCGCTCGATTCAGGTTGTCTGCGTCAACGACGGTTCGACTGATGATTCGTTGAACGTGTTGCGTCAGATTGCGCAGGCCGACGATCGCGTACTGGTGGTTGACCAGGAAAACGCGGGCGTCTCGTGCGCTCGAAATGCCGGTATCGATGCCACCGAGGGCGAGACCGTCTTTTTTGTGGACGCCGACGATTACATCGATGCCCGGACGGTCGAGCGCGTGCTGCATGCCATGGAGTCTGCAGATGCCGAGGCCGCCGTTTTTGGCGGCGTCTGTGAACCAGCCGATGCTGCCCCCAAACGCGTCCATCAACTCATGAGCCCCAAAGCCGGTACCTTCGGCGCCCGTGATCCCCAACTGCTGTTCCATGCGAATGCGCAGCCCTATGCCTGCCGTGCGGCTTTTTCGCGCGAGCTGCTCAATCGCGAAGGCATTCGCTTCGCCCCCGGTTTGGCTTTGGGCGAGGACGTTGTCTTCCAATTTGCGGCTTATGCGCTTGCCCGCAAGACCGTTGTCATGCCGGACAAGTTCTACCACTACGTGATGGAGAGCGAATCGGCGACGCACGAGTTCAACAGTGCCGAGGCTCGCGCCAAAAAGCTTGACGCCCACATGAGGATGCTCGAGGAGGTCTTGGAGGACTGGTCGGCCTACGGTCTTTTGGACCTGTGTCCCGGTGAGCTGATAACCTGGTTTTTGGACCTCATTGTGTTCGACCTGGCGCGCTTGGATGCCGATGACTTCCATCGCGTGGCGGCTCGCGTCAACATGGACCTCACGACGTTTTTGGGAACGGAGTGGGCGGATATGGCTGCTAAGGGCGCCGTTCTCCGTGTTGCCCACAAGCTCGTTGCGGCGACCTCGGGCGTTTCGATGGCAGATGCCGCGCTGTTCTATCTTTCGACTCGCGGTCTCAAAGCCTGTCTGGAGCGCTTTCTCTAATTCCAAGCGCTGCCGCCCGCCGCAGCTCGGCTGCTAAAATAACCCTGTTACACGCTATTCAACAGGAGGTTCTCTTGCAGAACTCTGATACCCCTAAAGTTTCGCTGCTTGTCCCCATTTGCAATGTCGAGCGCTATCTGCGCGAGTGCCTCGATTCCGCCGTGGCGCAGACGCTCAAGGACATCGAGATCATCTGCGTCAATGACGGTTCCACCGATAGCTCGCCAGATATCATCCGCGAGTACATGGAGCGTGACCCCCGTGTAAAGATAATCGACAAGGCCAACAGCGGCTACGGCGACTCGATGAACTGCGGCCTGGAGATGGCACGCGGTGAGTACGTGGGCATCCTTGAGTCCGATGACTTTATGTTTGAGGATTCGCTCCAAAAGTTGGTCACCAAGGCCGATACCGAGCATGCCGATGTGGTGAAGGGCGATTTCTATCTGTACTGGTCCACGCCCAGCGAGCGCCGTGAGCTGTTTGGGATCATCGACGAGCATATGACGGGCGCCGCGTATCGCCCCGTCGACCGCCCGGGCATCTTCTACCGCAAACCTTCCATTTGGTCGGCTATCTATCGGCGCGAGTTCCTCAACGACAATCAGATTCGGTTCCTTCCCACGCCAGGTGCTTCGTATCAGGATGCGGGTTTTAACTTTAAGGTCTGGGCATGCGCCGAGCGCGTTGCGTTTATCGCGGACCCCATTTTGTGCTATCGCCAAGACAACGAGAAGAGCTCCGTTAATTCGCCCAACAAGGTGTTTTGCGTGTGCGACGAATATGCTGAGATGCAACGTTTTTTGGATGAACGTCCCGAGCTCAAGGCTCAGCTTCAGGGCATTTTAATGCGCATGAAGGTCGATACGTACCGTTGGAATGATGAGCGCCTGGTCGATGAACTGCGCGAGCAGTTTTGGGAGAAGGCCTCTCCCGAGCTCAAGGCCGACTGGGATGCCGGTCGCTTTGACCTGTCGCTGTTCGATCCACGTGGCGAGACCGACTTGCGCCTGATGGTCAAGTCGCCCCGCGCCTATATCGATTCGCGCTTTGACTTTAAAAAGCCGGGCAAGCTCAATACGTTTAAGCATTACTTTAAGATCGGCGGCCTGCCGCTGGTCTGGCGCGTGCTGACGTATCAGCGCACCTACGGTGATAATCCGCATCCCGATGACGTTCCGGTCGCACAGTAGGAGCACTTGACTATGGCTACCCCCAAGATTTCCGTTGTCGTTCCCATCTATAACGTGGAGGAGTGCCTGGCCTGGTGCCTGGACTCCCTGCTTGCGCAGGACATGCCCGATTGGGAAGGCGTGCTGGTCAACGACGGCTCGCCGGACGGTTCGCGCGATATTGCGGCTGCCTATTGCGAAAAGGACGCGCGCTTTACGCTGGTCGATAAGGAGAACGGCGGTCTGTCGAGCGCGCGTAATGCAGGCATCGCTGCGTCCACGGCGCCTATCGTTGCGTTTTTGGATTCCGACGATCGGTTTACGCCCGATGCGTGCCGTGTAATCGTCGATGCCTTTGAGCGTGAGGATTGCGACGTTTTGACCTTTGGCGCGAACCCGTATCCGTTGGAGGCGGGGTATCCGTGGCTTAACTATGTGCTGAGTCCGCACGATGTGTCGTTTGAAGGCTATAGCTCTGACCTACTGTTTAAGGAAGCGTCTCGCCCCTTTGCATGGCGCACCGCCTGCAAACGTGAGTTTTTGCTGGGTAACGGGATCGTGTTCGACGAAACCGTCAAGTATGGCGAGGACCAGGTCTTCGATTTTGCCGTGTACGGTCGTTCGCGCAAGACCGCGCTTATCTCGAACAGGCTGTATGACTACCGCGTGGCGCGCAAGGGCTCGCTCATGGACACCATGCGCTATGACGACGAGACGCGCCTGTTGGAGCACGTGAAGATATACTCCGCGGTACTGAATGATTGGCACCGCGATGGGCTTGATGCCAAGCATGCGGACGACCTGGCATATTTCCTGTGCGATCTGGTACTGTATGACGCGCTCAGGTTGTTGGGGATGGGCTGCGGCAAGGTTTTTGCCGCCGCCGCTGCTGCGCTCGCCGGTTCTCCCGTGGGCAGTGATGCCGCGCTCACACAGTGCGTACCTTCGGTTGCTGCCATGGTGCGTGCGGCGCTTGCCAGCGAGGCCCCCAGTGGCCGCACGTGCAAAAAGCTCATGTTCGATTACGACGTCTTGAGGTTTGGGTGTCTGGGTGCCTGCAAGCGCATGGCAGCGAACGCCCTGGGAAAGCGAGAAGTGTAGATGAGTATCAAGCGTTTGGCACTTTGCCGCAGTCAGGGCCGTCTGTTTGTGCTGCTTCGTTTTGCCGGTCAGGATGTCGCCGCGCTTATTGAGCGGGAGGGTTCTCAAGCGTTTGCCCATGCGACGACGAGCGGTTCTTCTGTGCCGTCGCTGGCGTTCCCGGTCGATCATGGCCGTGTACTGGCGCTTTGCCCTTCCGTTTCCGATTACGAGCGCGAGCTCGCCGTCTTGGCGCTTCCCTTTCTGGACGGCTCTACGATTGACGTCACATTTGCATCCGGTGACCAAAGGTTGGGCTCCATTCGCCTCGATAGCCGCGTGGCCAAGCTGGAATCCAAGATTAACTACAAAGCTAAGCCTGCGCTGTGTGCGCTTATCCGCGATGCGCAGCGTGGCGAACACTGCGGCCTCTACGAGATCGATGCCATTCGCTATTTGCCGGCAGACGCCGGCGCGGTGTGGCGCTATGAGGTTACCTGGGCGGGAGACCCCCAGTGCGCACCTGAGCTCCTGATCTTCGATACGCATATGAACGCCATCGATGCCACCGTGCATGTGTTTGAATCGCAGGTCGATGTGCCGCAGCGCAACGGTTGCCGTGTCAATAAAACGTATCTGAGCGTTGAGATGCCTCAGGATATACGAGATTTTGTCGCGATTGTGAGCGATCCCACAGAGCGGATCCAGAGCGGGTTTTGCGCTATGGATGGTCGCCTGTACAACGGCATGGTCGACGACAGTTGGAACCGCATGAAGGACGCGCGTGCAGACGACGCAGCTTATCGACGTTGGTTTGAGCAGCATCGCGCAAAGCCGGCCGATTTGGCGTGCCAGCGTGTCGCTTCGGCGGCCTTTGCCTATAGACCGCTCGTGAGCATTGTGGTGCCGTGCTACAAGACTGATCGGGAATACCTGCGCGAGCTGCTGGACTCGGTGCTAGGCCAGAGCTATGACAACTGGGAACTGCTCCTTATGGACGCCTCGCCTGAATGGGATGCGGTGGCCGCCCTTGTGGCAGGTGTCCACGACGAGCGCATCCGTCGCATCGAGCTTCCCGGCAACGGCGGCATTGTGGTCAACACCAACGCTGGTATTGAGCAAGCGACGGGCGACTACATCGCGTTCTTGGACCACGATGACATCCTGGAACCGGACGCGTTATTCCACTATGTTTCCGCGCTGAATAAGGCGGTCGAGGGCGAGCGTCCCCAGGTCCTGTTCTGCGACGAGGACATGTTCCAGAAAACGGGGGAGTGGGGCCAGCCGGTCTTTAAGACCAAGCTCAACGTCGACCTGCTCTATAGCCATAACTGCGCAACGCATTTTCTTATGGTAGAGAAGGCGCTTATCGATCGTATTGGCATGTCTCCGGAAGACGTCGCGGGCGCCCAGGATTACGACCTGACGCTTCGCTGCCTTGCGGCGGGCGCGCGGTTTGAGCATGTTGCGCACGTGCTGTATCACTGGCGCGTGCATCCGGGGTCGACCGCCGATGGCTCTGCCGATAGCAAGCCGTATGCTATTGAAGCCGGGCGCCTTGCGCTTCAGCGCCACTTTAACGCGCTGGGCGTTCGCGGAGCGGTCGAAGAGACCGAGACGCCGTTTGTCTATCGCATGCGTTATGCGCTGCCGGAGCCTGCGCCGCTGGTGAGCATTGTGATTCCCACCAAGGACCACGTTGAGACGCTCGACGCCTGTGTGATGTCGATCGCCCAGAAGGCAACGTATGACAATTACGAGATCGTTTTGGTGGAGAACAACAGCGAAGCCCCGGAGACGTTTGCGTATTACGAAACCCTGCCAGAGCGCGTGGCTGCGGCATCCGAAGGCAAGGGCATCGCGCGCGTTGTGTACTGGCCGGGCGAGTTCAATTACTCCCAGATCATTAACTTTGGCGTGGAGCATGCCAAGGGTGATTACCTTCTGCTGCTCAACAAAGATACCGAGGTCATAACCCCCGATTTTATCGAAGAGAAGAGGGGCTATCTACAGCGTCCCGATGCGGGCGTGGTGGGTGCCAAACTCTATTTTGCCGATCATCTGGTGCAGCATGCCGGCATTTTGGTTGGCGTGCGTGGTGCGCTTGCCCATGCTAACCAGGACTTCTCGGCAAAGCGTGAGGGCTATCTTGCCCGCGCTGTGCGTCCGGGCAACTTTAGTGCCGTAACGGGCGCCTGCCAGATGGTCCGACGCGAGGTGTTTGAGCAGGTTGAAGGTTACGACGAGGAGTTCGCCGTTGGCTTTAACGATGCAGATTTTTGCCTGCGCGCATGGGAGGCGGGCTACCGCACCATCTTTACGCCTTATGCCGAGCTGTACCACTACGAGTTCACTTCGCGCGGCAGGGAAGAGGCCAGCGAGGAGAAGCTGCGCCGTTGGAAGCGCGAGCAGGCACTGTTTATGCAGCGCTGGCCGGAGTTTTTCTTGACGGGCGATCCGTGGTTGGGGCCGAACTTATCCGCTGAAAGCGAGTATTTCTCGCTTTAGAAAATGGATTTTAGGAAGTCCTCAACTTACTTACGATATGAGCTTGGAATAAAGCAACGTTGGACTACTTGCTAAGATAAATTACGAAAGCTCGATACTTTCGCGATAAGTTTATACAGGCTTATATAACTCGATATTATCCGATATAAGTAGATATCGCACTTGCCTTTGCCGGCTTACCCGCCGGCGTTATGGATCTTATTAACGGCAAGGCGCTTACGTTTTTGCGACGCGCCCTCCCCGAAGACCTGGCCCTCCTTTGGGGTATCGTCGCGGCGGGTGACATGTCCTCTATGTCGGCGTACTTCGCCACGGTGTTGCGGCTCAGGTGAAGTGCCCGGGCTATCTTGAACCCCGGGCGCCCGGCCGCCTCCGTCGACCGTATATCATTCACTGTGTCCAGGGGCACGGTCATCTCCCCATCCTTCCCGGGCGGCCTCGCCAAAGTGCCCGCCCGGGGAAACCGTATGGCGAGGGCCGCGCTCCCGGTTCCCGGGGTACGGCCCTCCTGCTCAAACTGCTCAGTTTCAGTGCTCACGGTGCTCGATTGCCGGCGATCACGCGGACCTCTTTTTAGTGATCATTAACACCCGTCAACATGCTCGACCTGACGCCGGGGCTCATAGAGCCTGCGCGCGCCGAGATGGGCGATACCCCGCTGGCCTAGCCTTAAGGTAAAACGGAATAGGCGGACCGAACGTCCGACTGGGTCTGGGAGCGGTGTCAGGCGGAGGGCGAAGCATGGCCACCGAACACATCGAAACACATCTCCACCGTACCTCCAACTGGGAAAACGCCGCCCCCCCGGGGGCCCACTAGGTCCGCGGGGGCGTTCGGATAACTGCCGGAACGGCCTATTGGTTCAATGCGATCGGCTGAGATCGGAAATCAACCGATGTTTAGCGATTGTGTATGATTTTCAACCGGATAAATGTTATCGAAACTCTTTTCCTCTCTATTTTGGGGTATCAAGAGTAGAAAGGGAGGTGATTTTATGAATCATAATCAGGCTATTGAATTGGAGAGAATAGTTAGACGTGTATATGACTGCGATAGGGCCGGTATGGGTGGCTATATTGATGCTGATAATTTTTCCTCCAATCCTTTTGATGCGGCGTTGATTGCACTTGCTCCACTGTGGAAGAATGACTCAGATCGACAGGTTGAAAATTTCCTGTATAAATGGGACCACATTATTCGAGCAGAAGTCTCGCCATCGGATGATTTGGTTGAGTCCTACATTGTCGAGTTGGAGCGGATAGTACATGACTTGGGCGGCGCTTCTCTCTGTTAGTCTAAGATTGACTCAACTTGGTCTCAGCACCTAAGTCAATTGTGCAAACAATAGGGTCGCTTCGAAAGCATCGCTTCTCGAAGCGACCCCATTGTTTGTCTCTACTTGTGTGCCCAGAAGGGGTTCGTTCTTTCCATATCTATCTGTCCCATCCGGCCGAACGCCCTGTTCCCGAATCATTACCCGTTATCTAAACTGTTGGATTGATTTGGCTCTGTTGGACCATGATTGACATTCTGCCCCAATCATCTTTTTGAAATTGCAAGATAATCGCCCCCTTGCCGGGTTTGAATCCGGCAAGGGGGCGATGTGCTAAAGATCTGTCGGGTCCATCGTGAGGGTCCCATCGCCCCGAGTCGATTTGCCGGCTCTCGCCGTCTTCCCGTCGGGCGCCGGCGTCTTGACCCTCATCTCGAACGGCATCCCGCCCTTCCGGACGGGCGCCCTGAGGAACGCGTTGACGGCGGTGGAAATGGACAGGCCGAGCTCGTCCAAGATGGCCTGGCCTCCTTTTTGGCCTCCGGGTCGATCTGGATCGTCGTGGCCGGTATGTTCGACGGCATGGCTGCACCTTCCTCGTATATCGCGATGCGACCATTCTACCGTCTCTATGCGGCGGCTTCGGTCCAGTAGTCAATGTAGGGCGGCAGGACGTTGAACATATCACGGATGCGGCTCCTGCACACGCCGTTGGCGAGCTGTCGCGCAACCGTGCGCTCGGCGGTGCCGGAATCGATCGCCATGAAGGTCCGGCACCACTTGAACCAAGCGAGGTAGGCGCCGAGGTGCTTCGTCGACACGCCCTTAAACGGCTTCATGAAGGTATCGAGGAGCGAATGGACGGTGTTGATCCGGTTGATGGTCCCCTCGGAACGGTCCTTGGAATCGTGGGCCGTGTGTGCGGCGACCTCGAGCTCCGCGAGGACGTCGACATAGGCGGACGCCTTGTCCGTCGCCACGACGGAAGCGGACGCGATGCGGTCCCTCAGCACGTCCACGGCGCGTTTCCTCGACAGGATGCCTCGTCCCGAGACCTCGAGAAACGTCTCGTTCGAGTCGTTTCTCGAGGTCATGACGCAGATCTGCTCGCGCGACAGTCCGCGCCTGTGCACCTGCTTGCCGCGATGTCGGGAGGGACGTGGCATCGTAAATGACCCCTTCGTGTGGTTGCCCCTGAACGACTCGCGGAAGTAGGTCTCTTCGAGCTCTCAGCCGCAGCCCCGCCCGGTTTTGAACGAGGGCGAGTAGGCCGAGAGACACTCGATGAGCCTATGGCGCATGGTGTAGGCTGTTTTGATGAGGCAGACATGGCAGCGCCCCGCGCATTCGCGCAGGGGTAGCATGAGAACGAAGCACTCGGCATAAGCCATCCAGGTCTCCTTCGGGAGCCTGCTCGTCCCCAAGATATGCCCGCTGCCCATGCCGAAGGCCCTGCCGCAATCCCGGCAGAGGTAGCGCTGCTCGCCGCTCGTTGATTTGCCCTTCTTCACGATCGCGGCGAACCCGCAGCGCGGGCAGCGCTCGGCCTCGTAGGCGGAGCCGGCGGCGTTCGGTCCTGCTGAGGCTCGCAATGCCCCTCTTGAAGGTGATTACCAGGTCCTCGGCGTTCATGATGCCCCCATCGTCGCGGTCTACGGGGCTAACGATATGGCACCGTAATGACATATGTATGTCAATCTTGCTCTAACAGAGCCTAACGAAAACGTGCGTCAGGAGTTCTCCCTTAGGCATTTTGCGGCTATAGGGACAAGGTCGAACATCGTGTGAACGACATCACTCGTGTTTGCAACGGTTGCCGTGAACTTGCCGTTTCCAAAATCCATCAGATGGTAGAGGTTGATTGTCAGATCGTGCTGTGCGGCGATTCTCAGAATCCAGTAAGCGCAATTGTCGCCACAGGTTGTGGCGTTGTATATGTTCTGAGGCATGAAGTACATGAGTAGCAGCGTCTTAGTTCCGCCCGATAGCCTTTCCGGTGGGATAATGCCTAGGATCTTGGTGTTTATTGCGCCGGGTCCAACCACACTGCCTTTATCGATGGATTTAATAATTCTTTGCGCAAAAGCATCTTGAAACCATTCGGGCGAATAGACGTTATCGAAGTAAACCGACGTATTATAGATAACGTTTTCCATATCACCATAGTGAATTGTTAGCACGTTGCTCCCTTCGGGATGCTGGTTTAGCATTTGGTGAGATTGATTGTATCGCAGCGTATGAGACAGACGATATTTGCTGGTAACGCATGCGATTGATAACTATTGATAAACAAGTCTTGTATTCAGTGCCTGTTTTGTTTGTCCGTGCTTGAACCCAAGTTGCTTTGAAGGTCTATATTTTAGAAAATAGTCCACGAGTTAAGCTCCGTGTGGCGGCACGTAAAAGCTGTACTGTGCTTGGGCAGGTTAAAGTCCAAGACGATTAGATATCCGAGAGGATATCGAGCCCGCACCGGGGAGATAAGGTGAGTCCGCGCCGGGGACTTTAATTCCGGCGACAATTAGGTCTCCATGAGGATACCGCGGCTGACAGCCAGCAGAAAACCGTCTTATACGTTCCTTCCGCGCGTCGCCTGCTCAAACGATTTGCGTCGAATTGCCTGTTGCTATGGCCTGTCCGTGCGTTTTGCTGGGCGGGCCTTCTTTTACCGCGGACACGGAGAGCATGTTTATAGGCAACGTTGCGTGCTGCGAGCCAGACGTCTCGGGCGTTGGCTGGGTGTGGACCGATGCCGGTCATCTGGAGCTCAATGGTTATACGGATGAGGTCATTGGCGCCGAATGCGACCTTGTGGCTAACCGTTCGGCGCACCATGGCTTGGCTCGCGTCCCCCCAATCTAGTAGACTCTAAACCGTTGCTAGATTAGGGGGATTTTCCATGAAACGCTCCATGAAACGAGTGTCCGGGGCCGCCGCCGTCCTCGCGGTCGCGGCCGCCCTGGCCCTGTGCGGGCCCGCGGCCTACGCCGCCCCCGCCGCGGCGGGGGACACGCAGCCGCTCCCCGGCGAGGCGCAGCCCGCCG
>CAUGNQ010000038.1 GCA_959600835.1 uncultured Collinsella sp.
TGGGATTGGTCAATCTCGGCCGACTATATTTGGCTAAATTATTCCGACGCTAACAGCGTCTCCAGACGTTTTGTGACTGCAACGATTATATGCCAGTAATAAAGTGCCGCCAGTAGTGAGGTTGCTGCTGGCGGCACTGGCATTATTGGCGTGCGAATCGCGTTGATGGATTTGCTCGCGAGGCTACTTTTCGAGACGCTCTTTCAGCAGCTCTAACGCGTGAGCGTAGCCTTGGAGGCCTTCGCCGGTGATGGTGGCGAAGCAGGCCAGGCGGGCGTAGCTCACCTGACGGAAGTCCTCGCGGGTCTCGACGGCGCTGATGTGGACCTCGACGGCAGGGATGGCGACGGCCTTGAGGGCGTCGAGGATCGCGACGCTCGTGTGCGTGTATGCCGCCGGGTTGATGACGATGCCGTCGACCTTCCCGTAAGCCTCCTGAATCTTGTCGACGATGCTGCCCTCGTGGTTGGACTGGAAGACCTCGACCTCGTCGAAGCCCTGTGCGGCGCCCGCTTCCTGGCAGATCTGCACTAAACGGTCGTAGTTGTCGCTGCCATAGATGCCCGGCTCGCGAATGCCGAGCATGTTGAGGTTGGGGCCGTTGATGACGAGTGCTTTCATGGTTGCTTCCTTTGCGATTGGAAAACCACCACAAAGTTGCCTGTCCCCTTTGTGGTGGTTTTGATTAGAGAGCGGGTGGGAGGGTGTCGAGGAGGGTTTGGGCGGTGTTGGCGGCGCAGTCGCGCGAGTCGATGATGTAGTCGGCCCAGGCGCGGTAGCGCGGCATGCGCTGCTCGGCCAGCTTGTCGATACCATCGCGGGCGGTGATGGGGCGTCCCTTGTGGGCGAGTTCGTCGAGCTTGCGGTTGAGCATCACGATCTGGCTGTTCTGGTGCAGTAGCGGGTAGTTCTCGTCGCGCGTGACCACGCCGCCGCCCGTGGAAAGCACCAGGCCGCTGCACTTGGAGATGCCGGCCAGCACCGCCGTCTCCTGCTCGCGGAAGGCCGCCTCGCCGCTCTCGACGATAAAGTCGGCGCAGGGCCTGCCCAGGCGCTCCTCGAGGGCGCGGTCCAGGTCGATGTGCTCTCGCCCCGTGAGCAGGGCAATCTGCTCGCCCACACGGGTCTTGCCCGAGCCCGGCATGCCGATCAGCGCGATGTTCTGCTCGCGGCGTGACAGGCGCTCCGTTACGTCCAGAATGCGCTCGCGCGGAGTGACCTGGCCGGTGTAGCGCTCAACGGCTTGCGCCGCCTGGGCCACGAGCATGAGCAGACCGCCGATGTAGGGGATGCCGCGGCGCTCGGCCTCGAGCATGAGTCCCGTGCGAGCGGGGTTGTAGACAATGTCGATAACGCCTTCGAGCGCATCGAGCCCTTCGAGCGTGCAGGGGGCGTCGGGGCAGTGGGGGAACATGCCGGCGGGCGTGCAGTTGACGAGCAGTGCGGCGTCGGACTGCTGCGAGATATTGTCGTAGTTGACCTCGCTCGTGCGGCCCACGGGCACGACGGTGGCGCCCAGATCGCCGAGCACCATACTGGCCGTAGTACCCGCGCCGCCGGTGGCTCCGAGCACGAGAGCCTTCTTGCCGGCAACATCAACCCCCAGCTCCTCGACCAGGCACTGAAAACCGAAGTAGTCGGTATTATCGCCGCGCAGGCGGCCGTCGGGCAGGCGCGTGATGGTGTTGACGTTTCCCATGCGCTCGGCGAGTGGGCTCAGCTCGTCCAGGTAGTCCATGACGGCGCGCTTGTAGGGGATGGTCACGTTGGTGCCCTCCCATTCGTCGCCTGTCATAAAGGCCTCAAGATCCTCGGGCTCGCGCTCAAATCGTACGTACTCGAGCCCCGCGAGCTCCTTGTAGATGGTCGGGGTGTAGCTGTGGCCCAGCACGCGGCCCAGCACGCCGTAGGGGCGGGTTGCGGCGGTATCGGTCATCTAGAGCACCTCCGTGTAGCTGCCAAAGTAGGTGAAGCTCTCGCACACGTCATCGATGGAGTCGAGCAAGTCGTCGAGGGCCTTGCTACCAAAGGGGCAGTCCAGGTCAAAGTAGAACATAAACTCAAAGTCATGCCCGGGGATGGGACGGCTCTCGAGCTTGATGAGGTTGATATTGAGCGCGTAGAAACGCTCGAGTACGCGATAGAGCGCGCCCGGCTCGTTGGCCGTGGTAATCATAAGCGAGGTGCGGTTGGCACCGGGGTAGACGCGTGGCTCGCGGCTGATGACGACAAAGCGCGTGTAGTTGTTGTCCGAGTCCTGGATGTTGGGCTCCAGCACCTCCAGGCCATAGAGTGTGGCGCAGCTGCGCGATGCGATGGCGGCAACATCGGTGCGCTCGGAGCTGGCGACCATCTCGGCCGACATGGCCGTGTTGGGGTACTTGGTGGCGTGCAGGTCGTGTGCCTCGATAAAGCCGGCGCATTGGGCAATGGCCTGGCCGTGGCTGTAGACCTCGTGCACGTCCGCAAGCTTGGTGCCGGGCTTGACGAGCAAGTTGTGGTCGATTTTGAGGCGAAGCGAGCGCACGATGTGGAAGTCGAACTGGGCGAGCAGGTCGTAGACGGCGTTGACCGAGCCGGCGGTGGAGTTCTCGATGGGCAGCACGCCAAACTCGCAGAAGCCGTCGCGCACGGCGCACATGACGCCCTCGAAGGTCTCGAAAAACGCGATGTCGGGCACGTCGAAGAGTTTGCACGCGGCGATTTGACTGTAAGCGCCCTCGACGCCCTGGCAGGCGACGGTGGCCGTTTGAGGGAAGGGCGTGTCGGAGGCTGCAGCCGTGGCGTGGGCCTTTTGCGAGACGGTGATGCCCTTGAGCTCGTTGATGTAGCGCTGCTGCTCGGCCTTGCTCATGCTCATGAGGAGACGGAACAGGGTGATGGTCTGCGCCTCGTAGCGCTCGGGCGCGCGGCTGGCGAGGTTGTTGAGCTTGGAGCGCTCACGGGCGGGGTCGAAGACGGCCTTGCCCATCTCGATTTTTGACTTGGCGACCTCGGTGGCAATGTCCATGCGCTCGACAAAGCTGTTGAGGAGCGTGGTGTCGATGCCATCGATGGCCTGGCGGATGTCAGCAAGGTCCATGGAGACCCCTTTCACGTGTCGGGGGATGTTGAGGGGTGGGTAGTTAGCGCTGGGCGGCGTCTTCGAGGAGGGCGTCCCAGATGGCAAGGGCGGCGGCTGCCTCGGCTACGGGGACAGCTCTGGGGACGATGCAGGGATCGTGGCGGCCGTGGACCGAGAGCTCGGCATTTTCCATAGCGTCCATGTCCACCGTCTGCTGCTCGCGGCCAATGGAGGGCGTCGGCTTCACGGCCATGCGCCACATGACGGGTGCACCGGTCGAAATACCGCCCAGGATGCCGCCGGCATTATTGGACTCGACCTCGATCTTGCCGGTCTCGGCATCGATGCGATACGGGTCGTTGTTCTCGCTGCCGCGCATGGCGGCCACGGCAAAGCCCATGCCAAACTCCACGCCCTTCACGGCGGGAATGCCAAACGCGATCTGCGCGATGCGGTTTTCAATGCCGTCGAACATGGGGTCACCGATGCCCGCGGGAAGCCCGTAGATGCCGCACTCAACGATGCCGCCGATGCTGTCGAGTTCGTCGCGCGCGGCTAGGATCTCCTCACGCATGCGGCCGGCTGCGGCGGCGTCAATGCAAGGAAGATCGTTCGTTAGGATCGCCTTGCGGTCGGCCTCGCGATAGACCATATCGTCCATCGGCAGGTCGGAGATGCCGCCGATCTGCGCGACGTGCGCCATCACGTTAATGCCGCGGGCCTCGAGTGCCTGCAGCGCAATGCCGCCGGCGATACACAGGGGTGCCGTCAGGCGGCCGGAGAAATGCCCGCCACCAGCGACATCGTGCATGTTGTGATACTTCACGCGCGCCGGAAAATCCGCGTGTCCGGGGCGGGGCTTGCGGCGCAGCTCGGAATAGTCCTTTGAGCGCGTGTTGGTGTTCTCGATAATCGCGGCGATGGGTGCTCCCGTGGAATGTCCATCGACCACACCGGCGATGATGTGGGCGGCGTCGGCCTCGCGGCGTTTGGTCGCGGTCTCGTCGCGACCGGGGGCACGACGGTCAAGGAAGGCCTGCAGCCGCTCCTGGTCAACAGCGATGCCCGCCGCGATGCCATCGAGGGAGCAGCCGATGGCGGGGGAGTGCGACTGGCCGAAGATGCTTAAGTGCAAGACGTTGCCAAAGGTCGAGGACATGCTATTCCTCCTCGAGTGTGACCTTGCCGCCCAGCAGGCGGTAGTGGTCGAAGAAATCGGGATAGGACTTGTTGACGGCCTCGGCACCGTGGATCACGACCTCGCCGGTGGCGCGGCTCGCGGCGATAGCGGCCATCATGGCGATGCGATGGTCGTTGTGCGAATCGACCTCGCCGCCGGTAAAGGCGTCGACGCCCTTGATGATGAGGTCGTCGCCGGCAATGCGCACCTGCGCGCCCAGCGCGGTGAGCTCGCGGGTGGTGGTGACCAAGCGGTCGGATTCCTTGATGCGCAGACGGGCACAATCGCGGATAAAGGTGCGGCCCTGTGCCAGCGAGGCCACGGCCGAGATGACGGGCACCAGGTCCGGAATGTCGTGGGCACTCATCTCAAAGCCGGCGAGCTTGTCGGACTGCACGGTGGCGGCGTTGGTGGAGCGCACGATGCGGGCGCCAAAGCGCGAAAGCGCGGCAAGCACGTTACGGTCGCCCTGTGCGGAGCTTAGCGACACGCCCTCGACGGTGATTGGGTCGGTACCGATGGCGCCGGCGCACAGCCAAAAGGCGGCGTTGGACCAGTCGCCCTCGACGGCCACGCTGCCGGGCGTGCGGTACGAGCCACTGCTCACGCGGAAGTTCGTGACCTCGGGCTGGCCGTCCTTGGCCGGAATGCGCTCGACGTTGACCTCGACGCCAAAGGCCTTCATGGCCTGTATCGTCAGGTTGATGTAGGGGCGGCTCTCGATGAGGCCGGTTACCTGCACGCAGGAGGGCTGGGCCAGCAGCGGGGCTGCCAGCAGCAGGCCCGAGATGTACTGCGAGCTCACGTTGCCCGGAAGCACAAAGGTGCCCGGGCGCATGCGGCCACTCGTCTTGAGCGGAAAACCGCCCAGACCCTGTAGGTCGCAGCCGGCGGCGATGATCTCGTCCGAGAGCGGGGAGAGCGGGCGGGCGCCCAAGCGCCCCTGACCCACAAAAGTTGCTTCTGCGCCCAGCGCGCAGGCGACGGGCAACGTAAAGCGGAGCGTGGATCCACTTTCACCGCAGTCAAGCGTGCTGCCGGCAAGGGCCTTGAGCAGGCCAAACTCAACACTCTTCATGGTGGGGTGGACCTGGAAGCCGTCCTCGACGGTCTCGATGCGAGCACCCAGGGCCGTAAGGCAGCGCACCGTGGCCTCGATGTCGGCGCAGGTGGTGTTGCAGGTGACGTGTGTCTCGCCGTTGGCAAGCGCAGCGCAGATGATCAGGCGATGCGCCATCGACTTTGACGCGATGGCGGGAACGGTGCCCTTGAGCGGGGACGGGGTGATGCGGGCTAGCATGCGGATGCGTCTCCCTTCTGGCCGAGGCCCTCGGCAATGAGTTCGTGGAAAGTGGAAAGCGGTGTGCGGTCGATGCTGCAGCGGCCAATGCCGTGCGGAATCACTAGATCGATGGTGTCACCCGCGCGCTTCTTGTCGTGGAGCGCCTCGGCAAAGACGGTATCGGCATCTAGGTCGCAGCGGGTCTTGAGGCCATGGCGGGCGCAGAGTTCCTCAATACGATCGGGCAGTGCAGCATCGCAAATGCCGTGCAGGGCCGCGGCGCGCGTGATGATGCCCATGCCGATTGAAACGCAGTTGCCGTGTCCGAGCTCAAAGTGCTCGCAGGCCTCGACGGCGTGCCCGGCGCTGTGTCCAAAATTGAGGAGCTTGCGCTGGTTGGTTTCGCGCTCGTCGGCGACGACCACGGCGCGCTTGATGTCGATGTTGCGGGCGATGATGAGTGCTACGCGGGCCACATCGCGGTTGAGCAGCTCCAGCGTGAGCGGGGTCTTCTCCAGCTCGGCGAAAAGCTCCGGGTCGGCGATCACGGCGTGCTTGACGACCTCGCCGCAGCCGTCGGCGAACTGCTCGGGCGTGAGTGTGGCCAGACACCCCACGTCGGCGATAACCACGCTCGGCTGCCAAAAGGCGCCGGCCAAGTTCTTGCCGGCAGCCAGATCGATGGCGGTCTTGCCTCCCACCGACGAATCCACCATGGCGAGCAGGCTCGTTGGGATCTGCACAAACTTGCAGCCGCGCATGTAGGTGGCGGCCACAAAGCCCGCCACGTCGCCCACGACGCCGCCGCCGAGTGCCACGATCACGTCGGAGCGCGAAAGCTCGTGCTCGGCCACAAACTCCAAAATGGCAACATAGGTTTCGGCGCGCTTATGGGCCTCGCCGGCCTCGAAGGTGCAGATGCTCACCTCGTAGCCTGACGCCTCCAGGCTCTGCTTAACGGGCATCTGGTAGAGCGGGCCCACGTTGGTGTCCGTCACGATGACGGCCTTGGTGCCGCCGGCAGTGGCACGCACGAGCGGTCCCGCCTGCTCCAGCAAAAACGTGCCAACATGCACCTGGTAGGGGCGTGCGGTGTCGATATCGATAGTAATCGCCATAAGCTTCGGTCCTTTCGACCTGGCGTGATGGGTGGTCTAGTGGGAGGCCTCGTCGTCGAGCGCGCGCTTAATGCGGTCGCCCTCGGCAAGGAGATTCTCCAGATAGCGCTGGTCGCGGTCCTTAAGGGCGCGGCTGTAGGCGCCAAGCGATTCGATCAGATGGTCGATCTCGAAGGCGAGCGCATCGGCGTCGTCGATCATGAGCTCGGACCACATCTGCGGGTTGAGGTGCGCCACGCGGGTGAGATCGCGGTAGCTACCGGCCGAAAAGCCGTGGTGGACCTGGGCAGTGGGGCTTTTGACGTAGGCGTTGGATACCACGTGCGCGAGCTGGCTCGTAAAGGCGATGACGCGGTCGTGCTCGGCGGCGCTGGTCACGCTGAACTTGCCAAAGCCCAGGGGGCGCACCATCTCGCGCACCTGTCCTAAGAGCTCGAGTTTAAGGGCGTCGTCTACCGCGGGCGGAACGAGCACGAGCGGTGCGCCCTGGAACAGGTCGGAGCGGGAGTGCGCATAGCCCGAAAACTGGGTGCCCGCCATGGGGTGTGCGCCCACGAAGTAAAAGCCGTGCTCTCGCGCGAGCTCAAAGGCCCGCTCGCACACAATGCCCTTGACGCCCACCGTGTCGATCACCACGGGGCCCATGATGGCATCGGTGTCGGTGGCGTCGGCGAGTGCCTGGGCATGCGCCTCGAGCCACTCGATGCAGGCTTCGGGGTAGCAAGCCAGCACGATGATGTCGCATTCGCCGAGCGTCTCGTCGTTGAGTTCTCCGGCAACGGTGCCCATGCTGGCGGCAGTCATGACATCGTCATCGGGGTCCCAGGCCAGCACGCGGACGCCCGCCTGCGCATAGCCGCGGGCAAAGCTGCCGCCGATGAGGCCCAGACCCACAATGCCGGCGCACTTGGGGCCGCCCTGGTTAACGCGCGCGTTTCTCACCGTACCCATGGGTTACTCCATGGTCTCTTGGCAGACGACCTCGCGGATGGCTCGGATGCGGCGCATGGTGTCGTCGAACTGATCGGGGGTGAGGGCCTGGGCGCCGTCGGACCAGGCGCGGCTCGGCTCGTCGTGGACCTCGATCTCTAGGCCGTTGGCACCGCAGGCGGTCGCGGCGAGCGCCATGGGCTCAACGTAGCGGGTGTAACCGGTGGCGTGGCTGGGGTCGGCGACGACGGGCAGGTGCGACAGGTGGTGCAGCACCGGCACGGCGTTGAGGTCGAAGGTGTTGCGGGTGCGGGTCTCGAAGGTGCGGATGCCGCGCTCGCACAGGATGACGTTGTCGTTGCCCTCGCTCATGATGTACTCGGCGGCCATGAGCAGCTCGTCGATCGTGCCGGACATGCCGCGCTTGAGCAGGACCGGAGTCTTGGTCTTGCCGACCTCTTTGAGCAGAGGGAAGTTCTGGGCGTTGCGGGCGCCGATCTGCATGACGTCGATCTTCTTGTCCAGGAAGACCTGCACGTCGCGCGGGTCCATGATCTCGGTGACGATCGGCATATCGAGCTCGGCAGACGCCTCGCACAGCAGGTCGAGGCCGGCGGGGCCCATGCCCTGGTAGGCGTAGGGGGAGGTGCGGGGCTTGTAGGCGCCGCCGCGCAGCATCGTGGCGCCTGCTGCCTTCACGCGGCGGGCGATGCGGATGAGGTTCTCGCCCTCGACGGAGCACGGGCCGGCGATGACCTGGAACTGGTCGCCGCCTACATGTACGCCGTGGCCGCAGTCGATGACGGAGTCCTCGGGGTGGAACTTGCGGTTGGCGCGCTTGAACGGCTCGGAGACGCGCTGCACGCGCTCGACGACATCCATAGACTCGAGCAAGAACGGGTCGATCTTGGTCGTATCGCCCACCAGGCCGATGATCGTCTCATTCTCGCCGCGCGAGACATCGGTCTTCAGACCCTTTTTCTCAATCCAGCTGACGATATGGCTGACGGCCTCGTCGCTGGCGCTCTGCTTTAAAATTGCAATCATGGTGTGCCTCTCACCTCGATGGATAACCCTTGCAAAAACGGCCCGCATCGCGAGCCGTGTATATATGGTGCATGAGAGTTTATACTATCTGACTCGCTTTTGCCTTCTAAAGTGGGCCGTTGCGCCGCGTCTTCCTCGGAATTGCAAAGCTTTTTCTTTTATTTTGATAGCCCGTGGTGCACTTGGGTATAATGCCAAACGTTGGCCCTATTAGCTCAGGGGATTAGAGCGTCTGCCTCCGGAGCAGAAGGCCGTTGGTTCGAATCCAACATGGGGCACCATCGAACGTGAGACCGTCCGAACCTCGCATGGTCCGGGCGGTTTTTCTTATACCGACGCGACGTGATGGGACGTGGTATGGCAGCAACGGATATCGAGCGCGGACTCTCGACCGCCGAGGTCGAGGAGCGCATCGCCGCCGGTAAGATCAACCGCAACATGGAGCTCAAGACCAAGTCGGTCAAAGAGCTCATCATCGAGAACCTCTGCACGCTGTTCAATTTGATCAACGTGATTTTGGCGTTCCTAGTCATTTTGACCGGTTCGTTTAAGAATCTGACGTTCCTGTTCGTAGTGTTCCTCAATACTGCTATTGGCGTCATCCAGTCCATGCGTTCCAAGAAGATGGTCGATAAGCTCACGCTGCTGACCTCCAAGAAGGCCATTGCGGTGCGCGACGGCGCCGAGGTGGAGCTCGACCTGGACCAGATCGTGCTCGACGATATCATCCGCCTGGGGCGCGGCGACCAGATTCCCGCTGACGCCGTGGTGGTTTCGGGCGAGGCGCTCGTGAACGAGAGCCTGCTGACGGGTGAGAGCGACCTCATTAAGAAACAGCCCGGTTCCGAGCTCATGAGCGGCAGCTTTATCGACTCGGGCTTGCTGCGCGCCCGCGTGATCCATGTCGGCGCCGACAACTACGTGGCCAAAATTAATAACGAGGCGAAGTACGTCAAAAAGGTCAATTCCGAGATCATGAACGCGCTTAACGCCATCGTGCGCTTTGCGAGCATCATCATGATCCCGCTCGGTTTGGCGTTGTTTGCCTCGAGTGTGAGCGAGCTGTGGGATGCCGCGGGAACCCCGGGCGATAGCGCGCTTTCGTGGTGCTTCTCCGAGCTGTTGGCTGGTCATGTGCCTTCGTCGGCGCTGCTGTCCACGGTGGGCGCCCTGCTGGGCATGATCCCGCAAGGCCTGGTGCTGCTGACCTCGTCGGTGCTCGCCATCGCCACGGTGCGCCTGGCCCGCCGCAAGGTGCTGGCGCAGCAGCTTTACTGCATCGAGACGCTCGCTCGCGTCGACGTGCTGTGCCTGGACAAGACGGGCACCATCACGTCGGGTCGCATGGAGGTCGAGGGTACCTATCCGCTACCGGTCGAGGGTATGGGTGCGGGGGAGGGCGACGCCGCCGTTCCCGTCGATACCACGGTGCTCGATTTTGCGCTGGCTAACGTGGCGCGTGCGACCTCGGCCGATGCCAACGAGACCTGCCAGGCGCTGCTCAACTATTACGCCGATCGCCCGGTCGAGGTGTCTGAGCCGCTGTCGGTCATTCCGTTCTCGTCCTCCAAAAAGTGGAGTGGTGCCTCGTTTGCGCAGGGCTCCTATGTGATGGGCGCTGCGCAGTTTGTGCTTTCGGAGCGTGCGTTTTCGCAGGTCGAGAACCGTGTCGCCGAGCTTGCCGATACCTGCCGCGTGCTCGTGGTGGCGCGCGTGGACGGCTTTACGCCCGATGGCGATATGGTGGGCGAGGCCGAGCCCGTGGGCTTTGTGACCATCCGCGACGAGATCCGTACCTCGGCGGCCGAGACCATCGGCTACTTTAACGAGCAGGGCGTGACCCTCAACGTGATCAGTGGCGACGACCCGCGTACGGTGTCGTCGATCGCGCGCGTGGTGGGCGTGCCGGGGGCGGACGCTTATGTGGACGCCACGACGCTCGATACGCCGGCCAAGCTCGATGCCGCAGTGGACCGCTACCATGTCTTTGGTCGTGTGACCCCGCAGCAGAAGCGCGAGCTCGTGCAGGCGCTCAAGCGCCGCGAGCACACCGTGGCCATGACAGGCGACGGCGTCAACGACGTGCTGGCGCTCAAGGAGGCCGACTGCTCCGTGGCCATGGCGGCCGGCTCCGATGCCGCGCGTAACGTGGCCGAGATCGTGCTCGTCGACAACGACTTTGCCTCGATGCCCGCCGTGGTGGCCGAGGGCCGTCGCTCCATCAACAACCTGCAGCGTTCGGCTTCGCTGTTCCTGACTAAGACGCTGTTCTCGATGGGCCTGGCGGCGCTGTGCATCGCACTGCCGCCGTACCCTTTCGAGCCGATTCAGATGACGCTCATCAACTTCTTCTGCATTGGCGCGCCGGGCTTTGTGTTGGGCCTGGAGCCCAACAATGCTCGCGTGAAGGGGTCGTTCCTGACGAACGTGCTCAAGCGGGCACTGCCGGCGTCGATTGCGGTCATTTTGGCCGCGGCGCTCGATATCTTTGTGGCGCGCGTGTTTGGCTTTAGCCAGCTCACGCTGTCTACGATGTGCCTGCTTTCGTCGTGCGCGGTGAGCGTCAGCCTGATCTGGCGCATCTCGCAGCCTCTCACGCCCTTACGTGTGGTGCTCTTCGTGTTTGTTGTCGCCGGCATCCTGGTGGGCGTTATCGGATTCCCGGAGCTGCTGTCTATTGCCAACCTGTCGATGGGCCAGATGGTAATCTTGGCTGTCATCGTGGTCTTTACCTGCTCGGTGTTCTTTAAGCTCGCCACGATGATGGATTCGCTCAAGCCGCGTCGTCGTCATGCCGCAACTGGTTTTGGCCGCGGTGTGCGCGTCCACCTGGGTCGCGGTGGCGGCAAGGTGAGCTCGACGGGTTCGACGGCCGAGCGTTTTGCCAAGCGCGTCGCCGCCGACATGGCGCAGCGCCGCGAAGATCGCACCGCTCGCGAGGCCGAGGCCCGCGCACTCGAGGGCGTGGCCCAGGCCCAGCCCAAGAAAAAGAAGGGTAGCGGAGCCAAGCGCTCTCGCGTAACCAAGTCCGCCCAAGGCATCAAAGTCTCGATGCCGAGCAAAAAGAAGAAGTAACTACGCGCCCTGGCGATGTTGAATTGGTGCCTTGCTCCTGTAGGGCCGTGGCGATGTTATGCTCTAACCTCGATTATTTGAATTGCTTCGAAAAGAGGATGCCGTGATCTGCCCGCATTGCCTTAAGACTATCGAGGACGGCGCCTCGTTCTGCCCCTACTGCAACGCCTATGTGGGTCCGGGCGATGGTCCCGAGCACACCGAATTCGTGTTCTGTGAGGGCTGCGGTGCCCGTCTTTCTCCGCATGATCGTACGTGCCCCAAATGCGGACGCCCCGCTCCGGGTATCCTCTCCGAGGATGCGGCAGCATCCGACCTGGCAGCGGGCCGCACGGCGGGCTTTCCGCGCCTAACGCAAGAGCAGATCGATACCGAGGTGCCGCATGCGCCGGCCTCTGCCGCTGCGGTGCTTTCGGACGCCGCCGACCCCAATGAGACCTGCGTGCTGCCAGCTTTCGATAAGGATTTCGGTATCCCCAAGGTCGATATTCCCACGCCCGTTTCCCTGCATGACGATGCTCAAAAACCCAAGCGCAAGGTGCACCCCGACGAGGACGCCTATCACAAGCATAAGCGTCATATTCCCAAGCCGCTCATTATCATCGCGGTCCTTGCCGTCGTGTGCGGTGGTGCCTATTGGTTCGTGACGACCGATCCCATGGGTGTTATGCCTGGCTTCTACGACCAGTTTGGCCAAGCTGCACAAACCACCTTCCCCACGCGTCAAAAGGGCGAGGCGACTGAGGACGATACCAAGCAGGGCGATTCTGCCGAGGTGGTTCAGGAAGAAACCGTGCTCACCGATGATCAGCTCTATACCAGGCTCGATGGTCTGTATCAGACCATCGTGTCCTACGCTGACGAGGACCAGATCGGCGAGGTCATCGATTCCTTTAACAACGGTTATCTCCGAACGCCGCTGTCCACCCGTCAGGAGCTGTCGCAGAGTGCCTACGCCCTACGCGACCAGATCAAAAAGACGCAAGATGAGCTCAACAACCTGAAAGTACAGGACGATACGGTCTATGCGGATGACATCGCCCACTTAAAGCAGCTTGCCGAGTGGATGTATGAGCGCGTCGACGTGATCTGCCAGAGCTGGGATATCTCGCTGGCCATTCCCGATGGCGAGTCGATGAGTTCCCACCAAAGCGAGATCCTGGCGCCCATCGCGCAGGGCGGCAACAGCGCGCTGAACCAGTACGATGCCAATGTGGGTTCCTGGAAGCCGCAGCAGCGTTCCTAAAATTAGTTCGCCATAGTCGGCATAACCTACGTGCGCAATTGATGTAAACCCGTGCTTATTGCTACAATTCGTACAAATATGCTTTAAACGCACGAGGAAGGAACCACATGTTTGGTTTTAAGAAAGAGCTCTACACGCCCGAGTATCAGCTTGTCGGCGACGAGTGCGCCGTAATCGAGACGTCGAAGGGTACCATCAAGGTCAAGTTTGACGGCGAGGGCGCTCCCATTCATGTCGCGAACTTCTGCGAGCTTTCCACGATGGGCTTCTATGATGGCCTTAAGTTCCATCGCTATGTGCCCGGTTTTGTTATCCAGGGCGGCGACCCCAATACCCGCGACATGTCCGGCGCCGACGTCGCTGCCGGTCTTGAGGGCCCCGACGGTATGCCCGGTACCGGTGGCCCCGGCTACTGCATCAAGGGCGAGTTTGCCACCAATCCGCGCAACAGCCATGTCGATGGCGCCCTTGCCATGGCACGCTCCATGGACCCCGATTCCGCGGGTTCGCAGTTCTACTTCTGCCTGGGTGCCCAGCATAACCTCGATTCCGGTTACACCGTCTTTGGTACCACGGTCGAGGGTCTCGATGTGATTTCGCAGCTGCGTGCCGGCGACGAGATCGTCCATGTCGAGATCGTTCACGAGTAAAGGGGACTTCCTTGAATAGCCAGCTGATCCAACAGGGCCGCGCCGCTTACCGCGCGGGTGATTTTTCTGCTGCAGCCCAGATGCTTGGGGCGGCAAAGACTCCCGATGAGATTATGGGCGAGGCCGATCACCTTCGTGGCAACGCCTTGATGCACCTTGGCATGTATGCCGAGGCCGCCGAGGCCTATGCCGCCGCCCTCAACGACGGTACCTACGGCAAGCGCGGCGCGCTGCTCACCAACCGCGGCAAGGCGCTCGCCGCCGTGGGCGACTACACGACGGCCGCTCAGGCTTTCTCTGCCGCTACGCAGGATGCTTCCTATGCCACGCCGTTCAAGGCCTATCTGGGCCTGGGCAATGCGCTGTTCCAGTCGGGCGACTATGCCAACGCGGGAACCGCCTTCCGTCAGGCTGCCATCGACGGCGCCAATCCGGCTCCTGCCGCCGCACTCGGCGAGCTCGGTCGTTGCTTCATTAAGCTCGGCCGTCCGGCGGATGCCGTGGAGACCTACCGCACGGCTATCGACTTTGCCGGCCCCCGCGACGACACGCGTGCGCTCAACGCCGGCATGGGTCAGGCGCTTTCTGCCGCCGGCCGTCCCTCCGACGCACTCGACGCCTTTAACGCCGCTACTGCCGATGGCATCTACCAGCTCACCTCCGAGCAGGCCGATGAGCTTGCCCGCGTGCACGATTCGCTTGCCGCGCTGTCTGCCCAGACGGCTATGGCCACGGCTCCGGCGCCCGCGATGGACGCTCCTGCCGTCGATCCGCTCGATCCTACGGGCGCGACCGGTCAGTTTATGCCCGATCCCTCGGACACCGGCTTCTTTACGCTGTCCGAGTCCGAGATGGTCCAGCAGGACCGTCAGGATCGTAAGCAGGCCAAGGTCCGTCGTCGCCATCGCCACACGGGTCTTAAAGTCTTCATCGTGCTGCTTCTGCTCATTTTGATCGCCGCGGGCGGTCTGGGCTTTGCCTACACGCGCGGCTTTGGCTTCCCGTCTCAGGAGTCTGTCGTTACCGATCTGTTCCAGGCTGCCGGCGACGGTGACGCCGCAAAGGCCGAGTCTTGCCTGGCCTCGAGCCTGTCCGAGGACGCTAAGTCGATGATCATCTCCTCGATTCCGCAGGGTGCCACCGTGTCCGTCGAGGGCATGGATCAGTCCATGACCGAGACGACCGCCAAGGTGAAGGCATCGCTGTCCAAGGGCGGCGAGCAGGAGTACACCGTCAAATTCGTGCGCTCCGACAACCATATCGGCTGGGCCGTTTCTTCGCTCGATATGGATTTCTCGGCTGCTGACAACCAGTAGTGACCTTATGGGATTTAGCTTTGCCCGGCGCTTCACCGCAAGTGAGGCGCCGGGCTTGCGCTAGTATGATGAGCTAGTAGTTTTCCAGCAATCATCCAACACATCAGGAGTTGCGTTGTTTTCTTTGATGGATATGTTCTTCGGTAGCTATGCGGGCGATCTTGCCATCGACCTCGGCACCGCCAATACGCTTGTCTCCGTGCGCGGCAAGGGCATCGTCATTCGCGAGCCCTCTGTTGTCGCCATCGACAAGAACGACGAGCGCATCTTGGCGGTCGGTATCGAGGCAAAGCGCATGCTCGGCCGTACGCCCGGCAACATCGTGGCCGTTCGTCCCCTGAAGGACGGCGTCATCGCCGACTTCGATGTTACCGAGGCCATGCTTCGCTACTTTATCGACAAGGCGTCCGAGAAGCGCTATCCGTGGACTCCGCGTCCGCGTGTTGTCGTCTGCGTTCCCTCCGGTGTCACGTCGGTTGAGAAGCGCGCTGTCTTTGAGGCCACGATCCAGGCCGGTGCCCGCCAGGCCTATCTGATCGAAGAGCCCATGGCGGCTGCCATCGGCGCCGACCTGCCCGTCGAGGAACCCACCGGCTCCATGGTCATCGACATCGGTGGCGGTACCACCGAGGTTGCCGTTATCGCTATGGGCGGCATCGTCGTCTCGCAGTCTATCCGTATTGCCGGCGACGAGTTCGATCAGGCCATCCTCACGCACGTTCGCGATGCCTACAACCTGGCCATCGGCGAGCGTACGGCAGAGGACATCAAGATCAAGGTCGGCTCCGCCGTGCCGCTCAAGGATGAGCTCGACGTCGAGGTCAACGGCCGCGACGTGATCACCGGTCTGCCCAAGACCGTGCGCATCGAGAGCGAGGAGATTCGTCGCGCACTCAACAAGCCGCTCGACGAGATGGCCAAGGCCGTCAAGGACGCACTCGACGCTACGCCTCCCGATCTTGCCTCGGACCTTATGTACTATGGCATTTTGCTGACCGGTGGCGGCGCGCTGCTGCGCGGTCTCGATGTGCGCCTGCGCGATGAGACCGGCGTTTCGGTCAACGTCAGCCCCACGGCGCTCGATAACGTTGTTAACGGCTGTGCCCGCGTGCTCGAGGCCAATGCGTTTGATGGCGGCTTCGTCCAGACCAATGCTTAATTTCCAAAAGGTGGATTCCATTTGGCACGATCTTCGGGTTTCTCCACAAATCTGAATACCAAGCGACAATCAACGGGTATGCGCCCGTTGATTGTTTTCAGCCTGATTTCGGTGTTGCTGCTCACGTTTTATATTCGTGAGGGCGAGACGGGGCCGATTCATGCCGTTCGTTCGGGCGTGACGACGATTACCTCGCCGGTGCGTTTTCTGGGCTCGACTGTGGCGGCTCCCTTCAATGCGATCGGTAACGTGTTCTCTAACCTTACGGCGTCACAGGACACGCTTGACGAGCTTAAGAAGCAAAATGAGGAGCTGACCTCCAAGGTTGCCGAGCTCTCCGAGGCTCAAAAGACCGCCGAGCGACTGGAGGGTCTGGTCGGTCTGCAGTCGACCTACAACCTCAAGTCCACTGCAGCTCGTATCGTCGGCGCTTCGGGCGATGCCTGGACCTCGACCGTTACCATCGATAAAGGTTCTGCCGACGGGCTTACCATCAACATGCCTGTGACGAGTTCGGCTGGTGTTATCGGACAGATCATCGAAGTCTCGGCCAAGACGTCCACCGTGCGTCTGATCGGCGATGAGAACTCGGGCGTGTCCGCTATGGTGCAGGACACGCGCGCCCAGGGCATGCTGCAGGGTCAGGCTGACGGCACGCTGCGTCTTGAGTACGTGAGCGTCGACTCCGACGTTAAGGTTGGCGACATCATCGTGACCTCGGGCATTGGCGGTGTGTTCCCCAAGGGCCTTCCGCTCGGCACCGTCTCGTCGGTTGAGAAATCGGCAAACGACGTGTACTACACCATTGTGGTACGCGCCCAGACGACGGCCGAGAACAACGAGGAAGTGCTGGTCATCACCTCGCTGACCGACGAACAGTCGGCCTCGGATGAGGACGTGAGCACCGCTAATAGCACGCCGCAGGGAACGTCGCGCGATGCTGCGACCAAGACGAAGGACGAGAGCTCGGATGACGGTTCCGACACGTCCGAGACGACCGATTCCGGCTCGAGCGAATAGGGGGCATGTCCATGGATCTACACGAGCAGGGGATGAGCTCCCGCACGTTTGTAATCGCCGCCATCGTGTGCGTGCTGCTGCAGGCAGGCCTGGCACCGCAGATCTCCATTGCGGGCGGTCGCGTCAACTTCATGATTATCCTGGTGTGCCTAAGCGTGTTCTCGGGCGACCCGACCCGTGCCGTCGTGTGCGGTTTTTGCAGCGGCTTGTTTTATGACCTGTCCGCTGCCGTGCCGGTGGGAGTTATGTCGCTCCTGCTGACCGTGGGTTCTTTTGCCCTGGTGCACAGCGCTGCCGGTCAAACGAGCGGTACCCCGAGTGCGCGCGGCATCACTGTGGGCGCCTTTGCGCTCGTCATTAATGTGATCTACAGCATCATCTTGCTGTTTATGGGTATGGAGACGAGCTTTGTCGTGGCGATCTTCGGCCATGCGCTGCCGTCTTCGATCCTGACGGGTCTGGTTGCCATTCCGTTTTTGATGTCCGGCGTCGTGCCGCAGTCCGGTTATGGATTCTCCGCACGTGGCGGACGCCAGACGGGCATGCGCTTTAAGCCCAAGACCCGTAAGCTCAAATAGGGGAGGCCCGTAGATGTCTTCCCAGATGACGGTTATTATCGCCGGTATCGTGCTGGTTGTGGCCATCGTGGTCGCGCTGGTCATCATGCGTCGCGGCGATTCCCGTTTTACCTACGATACGCAGCATGGAACGGCCCCGCGCGCCACCGAGGGCGAGGGCAATACCGCGGCGACCGCCTTTAAGGGCCGCTTCTCCATCCTCACCACGGGTGTGGGCGCGATGTTCGCGGCGCTTGCCGTCAAGCTGTGGGGCATGCAGATGGTCTCGTCGGACTATTATGAAAAGCAGGCTAATAGTAATCAGACGCGCACCGTTACCACACCCGCTGTGCGCGGCCGCATCCTCGACCGTAATGGCGTGGCACTTGTCCAGAACCGTCCCTCACTTGCTGTCGTGGCCTACCGCGACCTTGCCGAGGATGAGGTTCTGGTTCGCCATCTTGCCAACGTGCTCGGTATGCCCTACGTGGCGGTTCTGCGCAATATTCAGGACAATTCCGAGGGCGCCCAGAGCCTGCATACCATCGCGACGGACGTCCGTCGCTCCACGGTTGCCTATATCAAGGAGCACGCCGGCGAGTTCCCGGGCGTCAAGATTGCCGAGCGTACCGAGCGCCAGTACCCGTACGGCGAGACGGCCTGTCACATTTTGGGCTATACCGGCACCATTACCTCCGAGCAGCTTGAGGCCCAGAATAAGAAAACCTCTGGCGACGATGATGCTTCTGCTGGCCGGATTACGTACCAGTCGGGCGATATCGTGGGCCAGGCGGGTGTTGAGAGCTACTACGAAAACCTGCTGCAGGGTATTCGTGGCGAGCAGACCGTCAAGGTCGATGCCTCGGGCAATGTGACCGGTCAGGCCGGCGCCGTGCCCGCCAAGGCCGGCTCCGACATTAAGCTCACGCTCGACCTCAAGATCCAACAGGCCTGTGAGACGGCGCTGGCGAGCGCCATCGAGCTTGCCAAGACCACTGGCTACAGCAATGCCGGCAACGGCGCTGTGGTGTGTCTCGATCCCAACAACGGCGAGATCCTGGGCATGGCGAGCGAGCCCAAGTTCGATCCGTCCGTCTTTATCGGCGGCGTCTCAAATGACGTGTGGACCGAGCTCAATGATGACAAGGGTTCGCACCCGCTGCTCAACCGCGCCATTAGCGGACAGTACATGTCGGCCTCGACCATCAAGCCGCTCTCGGCACTGGCCGGTCTTGAGTTTGGAACCTACACTTCAACGCAGACAACCAACTGCACGGGCTATTGGACGGGCTTGGGCAAGGCTTGGGGCAAGCGCTGCTGGCTGACGTCTGGACACGGCACCATGACGCTGCAGTCGGGTATTGCCAACTCGTGCGACCCCGTCTTCTACGATATGGGCAAGGCGTTCTTTTATGACGAGCAACATTCCGAGGGCCTGCAGGAGGTCTTTCGTCGCTGGGGCCTAGGCAAGACCTGCGGTATCGATTTGCCGAGTGAGGGCGCGGGCCGTATTCCCGATGCCGAGTGGAAAGAGTCGTACTTTACCGACGCCTCTGCCGAGGACCGCAAGTGGAATGCCGGCGATATGACCAACATTGCCATCGGCCAGGGCGACATTTTGGTGACGCCTCTGCAGATGGCATGCGCCTACATGGGCCTTGCCAACGGCGGTAAGCAGTACGTGCCTCACGTGTTTTTGTCTGCCGTGTCGCGCGATGGCGACGGCGATGCCTATAAGTACAACGGCAAAGGCAAGAAGAAGCGCTTGGAGGCCAAGATCAACAGCGATTCGGATTTGGCTCTTGTTCGCAACGGCATGCACGACGTGATTTACACGGCATCGACGTCCCTGGCGGCTCACTTTGGCACCCTGACGCCGCAGGTATACGGCAAGTCGGGCACGGGCGAGAAAAGCGGCGAGGACGAATACGCGTGGTTCTGCGCCTATGCGCCGGCCGATGATCCCAAGTATGTCATCGCTACTGTCCTGGAGCAGGGCGGCGGTGGCTCAGATACCGCGATGCATGTCGTGCGCGACGTGCTCGGCGCGATTTATGACGAGCCCGATACCTCTTCGGCCTCGGGCGATTCTTCGGTTCGATAGGAGGTTGCGATGGATTTTTCTCCGGCGGATCTGTTCCGTTCAACCAAGACCGGCTCTCGCAGCAGCCTGGACCGCGTCAACAAGCAACTTTCGGCCTCGCGCGGTACGTTTCGCCAAAAGGTGCATATCGGTGTGCTGCTGGCTACCGTCGCGCTCGTTGCCTATGGCGCCATCATTATTTGGTCGGCGTCACAGTTTAAGGCCGACGCCTCATTCTCGCGCCACCTGCTGGGCATTGGCATTGGCGCGGTGCTTGCGGTGCTCGTC
>CAUGNQ010000039.1 GCA_959600835.1 uncultured Collinsella sp.
GCGGCGGGCGCGCGCGGGATTCTCTAGCAGCATCGGCGACAGGTTGGCCAAGTCGTGGCTACACGTACCTTCGCGCAGCATCACATACATGCCGCGGGACAGTTTATCGAGCGCCTCCTCGGGAATCGTCGACTCGTGGTCGGCGATAATACCCGCCGCGGCATAGGCATTGAGGTCCTTGCCGGCAACGAGCGGCGCATGACCGTCGACTTGCTTGGACGGCGTCTGGTTAGCGGCATCGATGCGAGCACAGGTCTCGGGATCGGCCATAAAAACGCCCGGAAGGTTCATCATTTCGCCCAGGCCAAAGACATCGCCCGGATGCTCGGCAAAAAACGCCTGCATATCGGCAGCCGAAATAACGGCACCGGCCTGCTCGTCGGGCAGCGCGGGCACGCACGAAGGCATCATGTACTTGATGGAGATGGGTGCGCGGCGGCCGTCCTCGATCATAAAGCGCAAGCCGTCGAGACCGGCAACATTGGCAATCTCGTGGCTGTCGGCAATGGCGGTGGTAGTACCGCGCGTCGCGGCCATGCGAGCATACTCGGCGGGACGGATGTTCGAGGACTCGATATGCAAATGCCCGTCAATAAAACCGGGAGCGAGATAGCGACCCTGGCAGTCGATGACCTCAGTTGCCTCGTAGGTGCCAGCAGCATCGTCGCGACCATCGTAGAGCACGCCGACGATCACACCGTCCTTGACGGCAACGCTACCGGGCGCCACACGCTGGCCATACACGTCGACGATCTGCGCATTGGTAAACAGCGTGTCGACGGGCACGCGCCCCTCGGCAGCATCGATCACAGACCTCATGACCTCAACGGACATACATACTCCTTTAACCGTAGAAAAAAGCTGCGGAGCGGACAGACCTTCACCGCAGCAAGCCAATAGCCATTGTATGCCAAAAAGAAAGTCCCGCTAACACCCCTTCCGCTTAACGGCACCGCCAAATGATCCCTCCGTCCCCAAGGGATCGTCGCAACCAAAAAGGCCGCAGTCGGGATTCCCGGCTGCGGCCTTATTGCACTTGTGAGGTCAACTCGCTCGTTAGACCAACTTAAAGCCCTTGCGCTTGCCCACGGAGAGGGTGTCGCCCAGCTTGAGGGCGCTCGGATCGATGTTGTAGCTCTTGGGAGCCACAGCCTTGCCGTTGATCTTGACGCCGCCGCCGTCGATGTCGCGGCGGGCCTGACCGGCGCTGGCCGAAAGGCCCAGGTCCTTGAGCAGGCCAGCGAGGTAAATCTGGCCCTCGTCGTTGACGGTCAGCTCAACGTGCTTCTCGGGGAAGTCGGCAAGCTGGCCCTCCTTGAACACACGGTCGAACTCGGCCTGAGCCTCGTCGCCGGCGCCAGCACCGTGGTAGGTGTCGCACAGGTCGCGGCCTAGAGCGCGCTTGAGCTCGTAGGGGTCGGCGGAGCCATCGGCCAGGGCGGCATCGATCTTGTCGACCTCGGCCGGGGTGAGCGAACTGGCCAGACGATAGTACTTGCCAATCATCTCGTCGGGGATGGACATGGTCTTGCCGAACATATCCTTGGGAGCATCGGTCAGGCCGATGTAGTTGCCATAGGACTTGGACATCTTACGGACGCCGTCGGTGCCCTCGAGCAGCGGCATGGTGAGCGCGATCTGCGGTTCCATGCCCATCTTCTCCATGAGCTCGCGGCCGGCGAGCAGGTTAAAGAGCTGGTCGGTGCCGCCCATCTCGACGTCGGCCTTGATCTGCACGGAGTCGAAGGCCTGCATCACAGGGTACAGGAACTCGTGCAGGGCAATCGGCGTCTGGGACTGGTAGCGCTTGGTAAAGTCGTCGCGCTCGAGGATGCGGGCGACGGTGAACTTGGAGCACACCTGCAGCAGGCCGGCCAGGTCCATCGAAAGGATCCAGTCGCCGTTGTGCACGATGGTGGTCTTCTCGGGGTCCAGGATCTTCATGGCCTGGCTCACGTAGGTCTCGGCGTTGGCCTCGATCTGCTCCTGCGAAAGCTGCGGGCGGGTGGAGTTCTTGCCCGAGGGGTCGCCGATCAGCGCAGTGCCGTTGCCGATGATAAGGGTGACGTTGTGGCCCAGGTCCTGGAACTGACGCATCTTGCGCAGGGGCACGGCATGGCCCAGGTGCAGGTCGGGGCTGGTGGGATCGACGCCGAGCTTGATGTTGAGGGGCTCGCCCTTCTCAAGCTTCTTGCGAAGGTCGGCCTCGGGGACGATCTGCGCTGCACCCGAGGTGATGATACGCATTTGCTCGTCAACAGACAGCATTGGGTATCCTCCTTTTGCTATAGCACCCTCACCGGATACGGCGGTGCTGGAAGTTCATAAACCCACTAATAATAACCAAAACAGCGCGACGCGGCACCTACGACAGGAAAATCCTCGTCCTGCCGCACGCGTCGATAACGACCGGCAAACGCGTGCCGTCACGTTCGACCAAAAAGCGCGCCTGCTGACGGCGCGAGCAGTCACGGCAACGGACCTGCCCCGTTGCATCCGTGGCGCAGGCGCCCTCGGCAGTCAGCAAGCAGTGCTCGCACACCATGAGCTCGGGACGGTCGGCATCGACAGGCCCCAAGACACCGGGGCAAGCGGCAAGTTCGGCAACACGCTCCGCATCATTGCCGAGCAACTCGGCCGACAAGCACACCCGCCCCGCACCGAGTCCGCGCAGCCAGGTAAGCGTGGCCCGATTGGCACAGAACACCGGCGCCGCCACGTCAAACGTTGTGCCCAGCTCGCGGGCCATCGCCACTTGTCCCAGATTGCGGCAGACGACGCGCCCGGCACGCTGCATAAGCGCCCGAGTCCGCTCGGCGTCGCCCGCGCGGCACACTTCGTCGAGCACCACCGTTGTATCGGACAGATCTCGCTCATCGCGCGGACCCACATCCATCAGCTCCCAGGCAAAGACCATACGAGCAAAATCCTCGCGCTTTGCCGGCCCCGCCGACCCCACCAACTCCGTCGACGCACCGCCATCCACCGCAGCGCCCTCAAAGGGCAGCACCTCAACGGCACGCGCAACGGGCGCAATCGCATCCGCCTCGGCCCGCATGCGCTCCAACACCGCCGCCGTCTGATCCAACACGCCGGCGCTGCGAATCAGATAGACCTCGCAGCCCGCGTCCACCTTACGTTTGCAATGCACGACGATGCGCTCCCCCGCAGCGGCATCCACGGGGCAAGGCACCTGTGGCCAGCGCTTGGGCACATCGGGACGCGCGTCGGCACCCGGGTAAAATCGGATTTCGAGCGTATCGCCCGCCGCCACGGCGGCATCAAGCTCAACCGTCACCTCTTCGTGACCCACCGCCACCAAGTGGCCCACGCGCACGCCCTGGTTGATCGCGCGCTCAAAGCTCATGAGCTCGGCACCCGAACGACCCCGCAGGTAAGCATCGGTAAACCCACGGTTAAACGACCTTCCCAGCTCGCGTTCAAGCTCTTCCACGGCACCGGAGTCCCACGCGCCGTCGCACAGCATATCGAGTGCCCGACGCCACACCCTCACCACGTTGAATACGTAATCGGGATTCTTCATGCGCCCCTCGATCTTGAGCGATGCCACGCCGGCGGCAACAAGCTCGGGCAGGTGCGCGATACCCAGATAGTCACGCGGACAAAGCAGGCGGTCTCCCTCGACGGCAACAACACTCTGCCCCGCCTCGTCCACTAGGTCGTACGCCAGACGGCACGGCTGCGTGCAGTCGCCGCGCATCGCCGAGCGCCCACGCCGCAAGGCCGAGAACTCGCACGCCCCCGAATAGCCGATGCAAATCGCACCGTGGCAGAATACCTCGATGGGCACGCCCGTGGCACATAGCGCCGCAATCTCGTCGACCGTCAGCTCGCGTGCCGTCGTCACGCGCTCGACCCCCAGCTCATCGGCGGCAAGCCGCACGGCACCCTCGCTATGAGCGCCCGCCTGCGTGGACAGGTGAATCTCGACCCCGGGAATCGCCGCGCGCAGCGCGCAGGCCAACCCGGCATCGGCGACAATCAGAGCACCGGCGCCCAGCTCCAGTGCATGAGCTCCCAACGCCACCGCGTCGGACAACTCATCGTCAAACACGAACACGTTGAGCGTCACGTACACACGCACGCCATGGGCATGCGCCACGGCGCAGCCGCGCGCAAACTCGTCATCCGTAAAGCCATGGGCGCCCACACGGGCGTTAAAGCCGCCCAACCCCGCATAGATGGCATCGGCGCCCGCGGCGATGGCCGCAAGCATCTGGTCGAGTCCGCCCGCCGGCGCCAGCAACTCGGGCAGCGCCGCACCGGCAGCATCCAATCCAGTCTCGTATTGTCCGCTCGGCCCCATCGCCCGAATCGCCATCGGCAAACTCCTTACCAAGGTATGCATTCACTCTGAAAAATGCCGTCTTCCAGCATACACGAGGCCTCGCGCGCCCCGTTTGGTTTATCGTGTAATAACTTATGTCCATCCTGCCCCGACGGCACATCCACCGTCCGGCACGACATACCTGGAGGTCAATATATGGGTCCTCGCCAACGACAGGGACGCAGCCGTTCAAAGACGCATGCTCTGCCCATAATCCTGCTCTCGTTTTTGGGCTTTCTGCTGATTGCGGGCGTGGCATTTGGCATCGGCATGGTCGGCAACGTCAACCGCTGGCTGTCCGATCTGCCCGACTACACCGACGCCAACGCGTATCTGGTGAGCGAGCCCACCGAGATCGTCGACTGCAACGGCAACAAGATCGCGAGCTTCTACACGCAAAACCGCAAGTCTATCACCAAGGACGAGGTCTCCCCCTACGTGCTGCAGGGCACCGTTGACGTCGAGGACGAGCGCTTCTACGAGCACGGCGGTATCGACCTGTGGGGTATCGCGCGTGCTGCGGTGGCAACCCTCGGCGGCGGGCACGAAGGCGCCTCGACGATCACCCAGCAGCTTGTGCGCAACACCATCCTGCAGGAGGAGCAATTCGACTCGACCATTGAGCGTAAGGTGCGCGAGGCCTACATCGCCATCAAGATGGAGGACATGTACTCCAAAGACGAGATCCTCATGATGTACCTCAACACCATCTATTACGGCCACGGCGCCTACGGCATCGAGGCCGCAGCCGAGACCTATCTGTCCAAGAGCGCCGCCGACCTCACCCTGAGCGAGGCCGCGCTACTCATCGGCCTTCCCAACTCGCCTTCGCAGTACGACCCCACGGTCAATCCCGATCTGGCACTGTCTCGCCGCAACAAGGTTCTCGACAACATGCTGCGCCTGGGCCACATCACCCAGGAGGAGCACGATGCCGCACAGGCCGAGCCCATCACCCTCAATGTGACCGAAATCTCGGGCAGCGGCGTCAACGTATACTCGCAGCCCTACTTTGTCTCCTACGTCAAGCAGCTGCTGGAGCAGGAGTTCTCGACCGACGTGCTCTTTAAGGGCGGCCTGACCGTCAAGACCACCATCGACCCCACGATGCAGCAGGTGGCAGAGAATGCCGTCCGCGAGCAGCTCGACACGCTCTCGCTTGACGGCCTGGACATGGGCATGGTCGTCGTCGACCCCAAGACCGGCTACATCAAGTGCATGGTGGGCGGCTACGACTACAACGCCGACGAGAACCACGTAAACCATGCCACGGCCAAGCGTCCCGTCGGCTCCACCTTTAAGGCCTTTACGCTGGCAACTGCCATCCAAAACGGCATGAACCCCAACGTCACCCTCAACTGCAACTCGCCGCTCAAGGCCAAGGGCACCACGACCGAGGTCCAAAATTACGCCAACCAGAGCTACGGCAGCATCACGCTTAAGCAGGCGACGGCATACTCCTCCAACACCGGCTACATCCAGGTGGCGGAAGCCGTCGGCAACAGCAAGATCATCTCGCTCGTCAAAAAGCTCGGCATCGACCCCGCCAAGGACAACATCGAGGACGTTCCCGTCATGACGCTCGGCACCGGCTCGATCTCGCCACTCGAGATGGCCGCCGCCTACGCGACGTTTGCCAACGGCGGCTACTATCGCCAGCCGATCGCCATCACCGAGATTGATTCTCGTACCGGTTCGGTGCTGTACCAGCACACCGACAATCCCTCACAGGTGCTTACCGAGGGCGAGGCCGCCGCGGTCACCGATGTTCTGTCCGGCGTCATGAAGGGCAGCGGTACGGGTGCTGCCGGCGCCCTGAGTGTCAACCAGCCCTATGCCGGCAAGACGGGCACCACCGACAACACCACCAACCTGTGGTTCTGCGGCTATACCCCGCAGCTGGCGTGCGCCCTGTGGACCGGCTATTCCGCGGGCGAGATCCCCATCCAAAAGTACGGCACGGACCTGCTGGGCGACAGCACCAACCTGCCTGTCTTTAAGCGGTTTATGAACACCGTTCTGACCGGTACCGAGCGCGAGGAGTTTGCGACCGGAACGGCGCCCACCTACAAGAACAACAGCGTCTGGAAGTTCTACGGCACCAATAACACCAAGAAGTCGGAGAACGACGACAAGGACAAGGACGAAGAGGAAGAGGAAACCACCACAACGACTACCACGACGACCACGACCACCGAGACCACGGGCGGCGACACCACCGGCGGCACCGGTACGACCGGTGGCTCGACGGGCGGCTCCACTGGTGGTTCGACCGGCGGCGATGGCGGCACGCCTACGCCTACGCCCACTCCCACTCCCGACCCCTCGCCCACGCCTGACGATACGGTCGGCTAAGAAGTACGCGACTAAAGCCAACAAGGCCCCGAGCAGCTTATTGAACTGCTCGGAGCCTTTTAGTTTGAAGCGACTGGGCGGTCGTTATACCAGCAAACAAAAAAAGGGGATACCGACCAACGTCGACACCCCTTACAAGCCACTATGTAAGCGCACGCAGTGCCGAGCGCACGACCCGCACGCCTACTTGCGAGAATTGCTCAGCTTATTGATCAGCGCCTCGAGACGCTCGCCGTCCTCGGCCGTCTGGGCAATAACCAAAATCGTATCGTTGCCGGCAAGCGAGCCAAGCACATCGGGCAACTCTGCCGCATCAACGGCGGCGGCGATGCCGGAAGCCGTGCCAGGCTGAGCCTTGATCATAACCAGATTATCGGTACGCAGAACGCCCGTTACGAGCTCGGAAACCATGCGCTGCAGGTGCAGGTCCTCTGCCAGAACATAGATGCCCTCAGGGAGCTTACGCAGCCCCATATCGGCAATATCGCGAGAGACAGTCGCCTGCGTGCAATCAAAGCCCATAGCACGGAGCTCATCGACCAGCACACGCTGCGTGCGGACGTCCTTATTGCGCACAATATCTCTAATGGCATCCTGGCGCCCATTGCGTTTTTTAGCCATACAAACCCTCACTCCAAAAGATGGCGGAGACAATCAATCAGTGATTGAATAGTTTAACGCTATTTGAAGGCTTTTGTGTATAAGAACGCATTTCGAAACAATTCTATGCAAGTTTGTTTCGTAATGAGCCGTTTAGGCGGTTTTTGCGCCCGTCCGGTTAAGAAAAGCTGCCAGATGCGTACACATCACGCAACGCGCGGGCTTGGCGCTAGCGATCGGCCCAAACAACAGACCGAGCCCCCGATGGTTATCCTTGAGCGCGGCGACCATCTGACGGGTTCGAGGCGCCTCGAGCATATCACGCATGCGGGCGGAACGCTCGATTGACGACACCCCATGCGGGCTCAGACACAAATTCTCGATGCAGGCGACCAGTCCGGCAAAGTAGAACTTTTGGCTTGCCAGCTTGAGCCGGCCACCGCTATCTGCTTCCGAGAGTGAGTCCGCAAGCTCGTCGAGTGCTCGGGTGTCATCGGATACCCTGGCATACATGGTGGGATCAAAGGCATCTGTAAGCTTAGGCGCCACCGCGTGGAAACAAGCGTCGCCGCATCCGGAGACGCGCTGCGCCTGCGAGAGCGCGCATGCCATAAACCCAACTGTGCGAAACGCCTTGTCGCACAAAAGGCATGCCTCAAACAGCGGACGGCTATACATCACGCCAGAGACTTGAGCAACCAAGCCGCCTAAAATCAACTGAGGCAGCCCGGCCACCATCGAAGACTTGTCTTCAATGACAATAGAGGCAGCATCCAAGACACGCGAATGGCGCTCTCGATGTGCATCATAGCGGTCGAGCGACACCGTGGGGAACACTATGTCTGCCGCAGTATCGCACGCGATATCGACCATCTTGGAAAGGGATTGCGGAGCAAACCACTCATCGGCGTTCATGGCGATGATTTGAGAGCCGCGCGAGGCAGCAAAACCGGCACGAAGACACGCGCCGCGCGTCGCGTCCTCGACGTCAATCAAATCAATATGGATGTCCCTGTCGGCAGCAACTTGAAGCGAATGGCGCACACCGGGCGCAGTATCGCGACAGACAACGACAATCTGCAAATCGTAGAGGTCTTGGTTCTGGATACTCTCGAGCGCACGCATCGCATAGCTGGGCGAACCTTCTACCACAAGGATCACCGAAAGTCGCGGATGCGAGCCACGTCGAACCAAATTATCCGTCCTCTCGACAGTAATGAATCAAACCGTGGTTCATGGTACACCCCGGCAATAAAAGCAATGAGACACCGGTTGCATTGCACGCCAAGAACAGATGTTGCACACGCGCAGCCCACAGATGACAGGTGTCGACGCACGACACGTCGAGCCCTCCCCTAGTCGAGCACGACAAGCTCGGCGGGATCGTAATCCACGCCCATAAACGTAAGGCCGCAGGCAGGAGCCGTGGGGCCCGCAGCGGTACGGTCGCAAGCATCGATAACCTCGCGCATCCACTCGGGTTCACGGCGATGCATGCCAATCTCGACAAGCGTGCCCACGATCGTACGGACCATCGAATGCAGAAACGCATTGCCCTCGATGGTGAACGTCAGGATGTCCTCGCCAAACGCAACCTCATGGCCAAATTCGGCACGCATCACGCAGCGATGCGTGGGCTTGCCAACGGCCGAGGCAACCTTGCAAAAGCTCTTAAAGTCCTGCTCGCCCAAAAGCGCAGGGCAGGCGGCCGCCATCGCATCGACGTCGAGGGGATAGCGATGCCACCACACCGCACCGCGCGAGAGCACGGGGCGCGCATCGCGATCGGCAATACGGTACGTATACGTACGGGACCGCGCGTCAAAGCGGGCAGAAAAGCCCCTACGGGCCTTGTAGACCTCGTTTATGGCAATATCTTTGGGCAGGAGGGCATCCATAGCCCTCAGCCACCTACGGCGCGTCAGAGCAAGCTCAGCGTCCGTTACGGGCACGCTAATGTACTGGGCCACCGCATGCACGCCGGCATCGGTACGACCCGCACACGTCAGATCGATCGGGCGGCGCAGCAGCGTCTCGATAGCGCGGCGTAACTCGCCCGCAACGGTCGTCTGGCCCGGCTGCTCGGCAAATCCGCTATAGGACGAGCCATCATAGGCAACACGGAATACAAGCGTGGCATCGAGCTCAGGAATCGAATTGAAATCAGACGGCGCGGTCATGGGCGCTCCCAACAAACAATCAACGGTATCGCGACAAAAAAAAGAGGGGTACGCGAACGTACCCCTCGAATATAGCCTATGCAGACGGATTGTCTACTCAGCGGTCTCCTCAGCAGGAGCCTCCTCGACGGCCTCGACCTTCTTGGGAGCAGCGGCCTTCTTGGGGGCCGGAGCAGCCTTCTTGGCCTTAGGCGTGCAAGGCTCGGTGACGAGCTCCATGATAACGATAGGAGCGTTGTCGCCCTTACGGTTGCCGAGCTTCATGATGCGGGTGTAACCGCCGTTGCGGTCCTGCCACATGCCCTGGGCAGCCTTGTCGAAGATCTCGGCAACGAGCTGCTTATCGCCGAGCTTGGCGATGGCCAGACGACGAGAGTGCAGGTCGCCCTTCTTGGCCCAGGTGATGATCGGATCGACGACCGAACGCAGCGCCTTAGCGCGGGTCTCGGTGGTCTTGATGCGGTCGTTCTCGAAGAGGGCCTTGGCCAGGCTCTTCTTCATGGCCTTGGTGTGGCTCGCATCGGTGCCGAGCTTCAGGCCCTTCTTAACGTTGTGACGCATGGTCTAGTTTCTCCTCAAATATGCGAAGCATTAAGCCTTCAGGCTCAGGCCCATGGACTCAAGCTTGTCCTTCACTTCCTCGATCGACTTAACACCGAAGTTACGGATGTTGAGCAGATCGTTCTCCGAGAACTCAACGAGCTGACGGACCGAGTGAATGCTGGCGCGCTTAAGGCAGTTGTAGGAACGGACGGAAAGGTCCAGATCCTCGATCTGCTTGTCCAGCTCGGCGTTGTCGTTGGTGACCTCGGGAGCGAAGATCGAAGCCTCCTCCTCGACCTCGGGGGTCTCGGCAAGGTTCATAAAGGCAGCCATATGCTGGTTGATGATATTGGCAGCCTGGACCACGGCGTCGCGCGGAGCGATGGAGCCGTTGGTCTCGATCTCGAGGACAAGGCGGTCGTAGTCGGTGTGCTGACCGACACGGCAAGCCTCAACGAGCTTGGCGCAACGGGACACCGGCGAGTACAGCGAGTCGACGTGGATCACACCGATGGGATCGTTGTCGCGCTTGTTAGCCTCGCCAGAAACATAGCCGCGGCCATAGCCGATGCGCATGCTCATGGTGAGATGGCCACCCTCGGTAAGCGTAGCGATGTGCTGCTCGGGGTTGACCAGCTCAAACTCGGACGGAATAAAGAAGTCCGCACCGGTGACCTCGCAGGGGCCGTCAACAGAAATGGTGGCGGTCGCCTCGTCGGTCGTGCCGAGAGCCCTGAAGACAAGACCCTTGACATTCAGGACGATGTCGGTGACATCCTCGACCATGTTAGGGATGGTCATGAACTCGTGCTGTGCACCATCGATCTGAATAGCCTCGACGGCGGCACCCTCGAGCGAGGACAGAAGTACGCGACGAAGGGAGTTACCCAGCGTATCGCCGTAGCCACGCTCGAGCGGCTCGACGGAGACACGAGCAGACGTCTCGTTGATCTCTTCGACCTGAACCTGAGGCCTAATGAATTCTGACATGTATTACCTCCAGCCTCAGCAGCCCGGATGGACTACTTAGAGTAGAGCTCGACGATGAGCTGCTCGTTGATATCACCGCTGATCTGCTCACGCGTCGGCAGAGCGAGCACGTTACCAGACAGCTTCTCGATATCGACCTCGAGCCAGCCAGGGACCTCAAAGCGCTCGGAGGAAATCAGGGCCTCCTTGATGGGGAGGAGGTCACGGAACTTCTCGCCGACAGCGACGACGTCGCCGGCCTTGACGCGGTAGGACGGGATGTCCACGCGCTTGCCGTTCACGGTGAAGTGACCGTGACGGACGGACTGACGAGCCTCTTTGCGGGTGCGGGCGAAGCCAAGACGGAAGACGACGTTGTCGAGGCGAGACTCAAGGATGATCATGAGGTTCTCACCGGTGACGCCGTTCATCTTACGGGCCTTGTTGAAGTAGCCGTGGAACTGCTTCTCCAGAACGCCATAGATGAACTTGACCTTCTGCTTCTCGCGCAGCTGCATGCCGTACTCAGATTCCTTGCGACGGCGCTTGGGCTGACGGATAGATTCCTTCTTGCTGCTGTAACCGAGCTCAGCGGGATCGATCCCGAGCTGACGGCAGCGCTTAAGAACAGGAGTCCTGTCGATTGCCATATTGATACGATCCTTTCAGTTACACGCGGCGACGCTTCTTGGGGCGGCAGCCGTTGTGCGGAATGGGGGTCTTGTCCTGGATGCTCGAGACCTCGAGGCCAGCAGCCTGGAGGGAGCGGATGGCGGTCTCACGACCGGAGCCGGGGCCCTTGACGAAGACGGAAACCTTCTTCATACCGTGCTCCATGGCCTGCTTGGCAGCAGCCTCGGCAGCCATCTGGGCAGCGAACGGCGTGGACTTACGGGAGCCCTTGAAGCCCACCTGGCCAGCCGACTTCCAGGAAATGACATTGCCCTGGGGATCGGTGATCGAAACGATCGTGTTGTTGAACGTAGAACGAATGTGAGCCTGGCCCACGGAAATGTTCTTACGGTCCGCGCGCTTCAGACGGGCAGCGCGAACGTTCTTCTTAGCAGTAGCCATCTATCTAGCGCTCCTTATTTCTTCTTCTTAGCACCGATCTGACGCTTCGGGCCCTTGCGGGTACGAGCGTTAGTGTGGGTGCGCTGGCCGCGGACCGGGAGGCCCTTGCGGTGACGAAGGCCGCGGTTGCAGCCGATGTCCATAAGGCGCTTGACGTTCTGGTTGCGCTCACGGCGGAGGTCGCCCTCAACCATGATCTGGTTCTTATCGATATAATCGCGGATGGCGTTAACCTCATCCTCGGTGAGGTCCTTAACGCGCGTATCCACGTTAACGTTGCACTCGACGCAGATCTTCGTCGCAGTGGTGCGGCCGATGCCGTAAATGTAGGTCAGACCGATCTCAACGCGCTTCTCACGCGGGAGGTCGACACCATTAATACGGGCCAACGTAGTCTCCTCTCTTAACCCTGACGCTGCTTATGACGGGGGTTCTCGCAAATGACGAGGACCTTGCCATGGCGCCTAATGATTTTGCACTTATCGCACATCTTCTTGACCGAAGGACGTACCTTCATCGTTCTTCCTTTCGGTAGCGCTCAAACTACTTCCCTACTATCTACTCGCCCAGCCGCAGGCGTTTAAAACTATGGCTGGTCTTCACACACAATCCGACCGTAGGTTGAGCTAAGCCTGCAGCCGGAAATGGAGTGCGTGTATGCGTGCCGCTATTTGTAGCGATAGGTGATGCGGCCGCGGGTCAGGTCGTACGGGGAAAGCTCCACGACAACCCTGTCACCGGGGAGAATACGGATGTAATTCATTCGGATCTTGCCAGAAATGTTGCATAGAACCGAATGACCGTTCTCGAGCTCGACCTTAAACATGGCGTTGGGCAGCGGTTCCTTTACCGTACCCTCGAGCTCAATTGCGTCTTCCTTCTTCACAAGCAATCATCTTTCTCTAGAAAACGACAGCGATTGAGTATTCTACAACACGTATGCACGTATCGTAATAACTTCGTAATGGCTCCACAACTAAGTGGAACTTGTTACATTTCTCCGCCTTGGAGCGAACACCAAGCACCTTGGGCATCCGTGGTGAGAATCACCGGACCGTCATTGGTAATGGCGACGGTGTTCTCGTAGTGCGCGGCGGGCAGGTGGTCGTTGGTCGTAACAATCCAACCGTCGGAGCCCGTGCTCACATGGTTGGAACCCATCGTAACCATCGGCTCGATGGCAATGACCATGCCGGCCTGGAGGCGAACGCCCCTCCCCTTCTTTCCATAATTAGGAACGTTGGGGTCCTCGTGCATCACGCGGCCAATGCCATGGCCAACATAGTCACGAAGAACGCCATAGCCGTGAGACTCGGCGAGAGACTGAACGGCATAACCAACATCCCCGATATGGTTACCGGGGACAGCCTGCTCGATGGCAGCCTTAAGGCAATCGCGCGTAACCTCGCACAGGGCCTTGGCCTCGGGCGTTGGGGTGCCAACGAAAAACGTCCAAGCGTTATCGCCGACCCAACCGTCGACAACGGCTCCCGTATCGATGGAAATGATATCGCCATCGCGCAGGATCATGTCGGGGTTGGGAATACCGTGGACCACGGCATCGTTGATCGATGCGCAAATGGTTCCCGGGAACCCGCCGTAACCCTTAAAGGCCGGGGTGCCGCCATGCATGCGGATAATCTGCTCCGCGAGCTGATCGAGCTCAAAAGTCGAAACGCCGGGGCGCACCATGGCTCCAACGTGGCGGAGCGCCATCTTAGATAGCGCTCCTGCCTTCTTCATCTGCTCGATTTGCGTTGCAGACTTAATCTTGATCATAGACCGAGAGCCTCTTTGACATCCCCGTACACGGTCTCGCGAGCCTGGTCACCGTTGACCGACTTGAGCAGACCCTGGCCACGATAGTAGTCGACGAGCGGGCTCGTGGACTTCTCGTAGACGTCGAGACGGTTCTTGATGGTCTCGGGCTTGTCGTCGTCGCGCTGATACATCTCGCCGGCGCACTTGGGGCAGGTAGCATCGGCAGCGGTGCCGGTGTAACCGCAGGCGCGGCAGGTGCGACGCGAAGACAGACGATCGATGATGACCTCGGGGGCAACGTCGACCAGAAGGGCGCAGTCGATCTCGCGACCCATGGCGGAGAGCTCGGAATCGAGCGTCACAGCCTGGGCGGTGTTGCGCGGGAAGCCGTCGAGGATGAAGCCCTGCTGGGCGTCATCGGCGGCAAGGCGCTCCTTGACAAGGTCGATCACGAGCTGGTCGGGAACGAGCTCGCCAGCGTCCATGTACTTCTTAGCCTGAATACCAAGCTCGGTGCCACCCTTGACGGCAGCACGCAGCAGGTCGCCCGTGGAAATGTGAGCGACGCCAAACTCGGCGACGAGCTCCTGTGCGACGGTGCCCTTACCGGCACCCGGAGCTCCGAGCAATACGAGGTTCATGAGCAATCCTCCTCTAGCCTATTTAAAGAATCCATCGTAATCATACATCTTGATCTGGCCTTCGAGCTTATCGACCGTGTCGAGCACGACGCCGACCATGATGAGGATGGACGTTCCGCCAAAAGCCTGGATCAGATGGTTACCCGTGAAGGAGAAGATGATCGAAGGCACGATGGCGATGAGCGCCAAAAAGACAGCGCTGGGAAGCGTAATCTTGTTGAGCGCGTTCTTGATGTAGGCCGCGGTAGCCCTACCCGGACGCACGCCCGGAATAAAGCCGCCCTGCTTCTTAAGGTTGTCGGCCGTGTCATCGGGATTGAACACCATGGAGGTGTAGAAGTACGCGAAGAACACGATGAGGACAACGTTAAGCACCCAGTTGAGCCAACCGGTCGAAAGCGCGGAGGCAACTGCCTGAATCCAGCCGATGCCGGGGAAGAACACGGCAATCTGAGCCGGGAAGTACAGCAGCGCCGAAGCGAAGATGATCGGCACGACGCCCGCGGTGTTGACCTTGATGGGCAGGTAGGTGGTCTGTCCACCCATCATGCGACGGCCCACGACGCGCTTGGCGTAGGAGACCGGAATGCGGCGCTGGCCGCGCTCAAGGAAAACGATCAGCGGGATAACCAGCAGGATGATGGCGCAGATGATCACCATGGTGATGATACCACCGGCATTGCCCTCGGTGCTGGAGAAGATAGCCTGCGGCAGACCGGCCATGATGTTCGCAAAGATGATCAGCGACATGCCATTGCCGATACCGCGCTGGGTGATGAGCTCACCAATCCACATGATCAGCATGGCGCCCGCAGTGAGCGTGCCGACGACCATGAGGTCGAAGATGATCTCGGGAGCGCCGGCGCCATTAAAGCTGATGCCGAAGCTCTTAAAGAGGAAGAGGTAACCCACGGAGTTGAGGATTGCCAGAGCCAAGGTGAGGTAACGCGAATACTGCGTAATCTTGGTCTGACCGACCTCGCCCTCGCGGGCAAGCTCATGCAGGGAAGGCACGACGGCCTGGAGCATCTGGAGGATGATCGAGCTGGTGATGTAAGGCATGATGCCCAGCGAAAACACCGACACATAGCTCAACGCGCCGCCAGAGAAAAGATTCAGGAGGGCCATAGCACCTGCGGCGACCGAATTGTTATCGGTCGAGAAAAGGCCCAGCATCCCCTGGAAGGGAATGCCGGGCACAGGAACGTGCGCACCAATGCGGTACACGACGAGCATAGCTATGGTAAAAAGAATCTTTTCGCGCAATTCTTTGATGCGGAAAGCATTCTTAAGACCATTTAGCACGGCAGCTCGACCTTTCCGCCGGCGGCCTCGATCTTGGCCTGCGCAGAAGCGCTGACCTTGTCGACCTTGACCGTGAACTTCTTGGTGAGCTCACCATTGCCGAGCACCTTGACGGGCTCGAACTCGCTCTTGGTGATGCGAGCGGCCTTAAGAGCGGCACCGTCGATCACAGCGCCATCCTCGAACTTACGCTCGAGACGCTCAACGTTAACAGCGGTGTACTCGATACGACGGGGGTTGCGGAAGCCCGGAAGCTTGGGCAGGCGCATAGCCAGCGGAGTCTGGCCACCCTCGAAGCCGGCACCCTTGGTGCCGCCAGAGCGGGAACCCTGGCCCTTCTGGCCGCGGCCAGAAGTGGTGCCGTGACCCGAAGAATTGCCACGGCCGACGCGCTTACGGTTCTTGGTGGAACCGGGCGCGGGAGTAAGATCGTGAAGCTGCATTTGCTACTCCTCTACAATCTCGACAAGGTGCTTGACCTTGAAGATCATGCCGCGGACGGACTCGTTGTCAGCAATCTCGCGAACCTCGCGGATCCTGTGGAGACCGAGGGCACGGACAGTACGGACCTGGTCCTGCTTGCAACCGTTGGTGCTGCGGACCTGCTTGATCTTGATGGTGTCAGCCATGCTTAGTTCTCCTTACCGACGAACATCTCGGAGACCGTCAGGCCACGGCGAGCCGCGACGTCCTCAGGGCTGGAGAGCTCCTTGAGGCCCTCGACGGCAGCCTTGATGATGTTGAGGCCGTTGTCGGTACCGAGGGACTTGGACAGGACGTTCTTGATGCCAGCAAGCTCGAAGAGGGGACGCACAGCGCCGCCGGCGATAACGCCGGTACCCTCGACAGCGGGCTTGATGATGATGCGGCCGGCACCAAAGTGGCCGAGAACCTCGTGCGGGATGGTGCCCTGCTCGGTCACCGGCACGTGGAACATGTTCTTCTTGGCATCGAGAGACGCCTTGGAGATGGCCAGGGGCACCTCAGCGGACTTGCCCATGCCAACGCCGACGTTGCCCTTGCCGTCGCCAACGACGACGAGAGCGACGAGACTCATGCGACGACCACCCTTGACGGTCTTCGACACGCGGTTGATGTAAACGACGCGCTCCTCGAACTCGGAGGCCTCGCGCTGCTGCTTCTGATTACGAGCCATGTGCTACATACCTCCTAGAACTCGAGACCGGCGGCACGAGCACCGTCGGCGAGGGCCTTGACGCGGCCATGGTAGATACGGCCACCGCGATCGAAGGCGACCTTGGTGATGCCGGCCTCGATGGCACGCTTGCCAACGAGCTGACCGACCTTCTCCGCAGCCTCCTTGTTCGAGGTGTGGGTGCCCTTGAACTCGGCCTCGAGGGTCGAGGCAGAGACGAGCGTCAGGCTGGAGCCCTTGCTGTCGTCGATGATCTGGGCATAGATGTTGGCGTTAGTACGGGTCACGCGAAGACGCGGACGCTCGGAGGTACCCGAGACCTTGCCGCGAACACGACGCTGACGACGCTTGAGGCCTTCCAGCTTCGCCTTATGCTTGTTCATACGTAAACTCCTAAAAAGGTTGATCTTGCCAGCACCTGACGGGGTGCTGGTCTTATGCGAGTGAGTCGGTTACGACTACTTGGCGGCCTTACCCAGCTTGCGGCGGATGTGCTCGCCAACGTAGTGGATACCCTTGCCCTTGTAAGGCTCGGGAGGACGATGGCCGCGGATCTCAGCGGCGATCTGACCGACCTGCTGCTTGTTGATACCCTTGACGTTCACGTGGGTGTTGTCGGGAACCTCGAAGGTGATGCCCTCGGGAGCCTCGACGATCACGGGGTGCGAGAAGCCCAGGGAGAACTCGAGGTTCTTGCCCTTCTGCTGCACGCGGTAACCGACGCCGGCGAGCTCAAGCTTCTTCTCGAAGCCCTCGGAAACGCCAACAACCATGTTGTGGATGAGGGCGCGGGTGAGGCCGTGGCGGGCACGGGTCTCACGCTCGTCGTCGGGACGGGAAACGGTGAGGACGTTGTCCTCGACGTTGATAGCGAGCTTCTCATAGACATCGAGCTCGAGCTGGCCCTTGGGGCCCTTGACGACAACGTTGTTGCCGTTGACTGCCACTTCGACTCCGGCGGGAATCTGGACAGGCTTATTACCGATACGAGACACGGTGATCTCCTTTCCTTCTACCTACCGAGCGAATTACCAGACGTAAGCGATGATCTCGCCGCCGACGTTGTGCTTGCGAGCATCGCGGTCGGTCATGACGCCATGGCTGGTGGAAATAATGGCGGTACCAAGGCCACCGCGGACGCGGGGCATGTCGGCAACGCCGGTGTACTTACGCAGGCCCGGCTTGGAAATGCGGCGGATGCCGTTGATGACCTTAGCCTTCTTGGGACCATACTTAAGCGTGATGTGCAGAGTCTTCTGGGGAACGGTGTCCTCGACATCGTAGCCCTCGATGTAGCCCTCCTCGTGCAGAACACGAGCGATCTCGACGAGCTTCTTGCTGCTCGGCATGGAGACCGTGGCCTTGTTCACAGAGTTAGCGTTACGGATGCGCGTAAGCATATCTGCGATCGGGTCTGTAAGGTTCATACAGATTCTCCTTCGTTCTTGATGAACACGTGCTCTTGGTTCTTCGCCGCCCTTAACGGCAAAGCCTAACTAGCGCGTTTTCCCTGTTCCAAACGGATGCTTGAAACGCTGGTAGTGACTTACCAGCTGGCCTTCTTAACGCCGGGAAGCTCGCCCTTGAGTGCAAGCTCGCGGAAGCAGACACGGCACAGGCCGAACTTGCGGTACACAGAGTGCGGACGGCCGCAGCGCTGGCAGCGCGTGTACTCACGAGTAGAGAACTTCTGCTTGCGATTGCACTTGACGATCATCGATGTCTTAGCCACTTATATCCTCCTCACATAGAGTATTGTTCGCCCCAAGCGCCGCCCCCTTGTGGGAACGGCGCTTATAGGGCAGGTGAACCTATTTCTTGAACGGGAAACCGAAGGCGTCCAGAAGGGCCTTGGCCTCCTCATCGGTGTTGGCGGTGGTCACGAAAGTGATGTCCATACCACGCTGGTGATCGACGGAGTCGAAGTCGATCTCGGGGAAGATGAGCTGCTCGGTGACGCCCATGGAGAAGTTACCACGGCCGTCGAAGCTCTTGGCGGAGATGCCGCGGAAGTCGCGGATACGGGGGATCGCGACGGAGGTCAGACGATCGAAGAACTCCCACATACGGTCGCCACGCAGGGTAACCTTGCAGCCGATCGGCATACCAGCGCGCAGGCGGAAGGTAGCGATGGACTTGCGGGCACGGGTGATCATCGGCTGCTGGCCGGTGATGGCGCGCAGGTCGCGCACGGCACCGTCGATGGCCTTGGAATCGGTAGCGGCCTCGCCGACACCCATGTTCACGACGATCTTCTCAAACTTGGGGATCATCATGACGTTCTCGTACTGGAACTTGTCCTGAAGCTGCTGCTTGACCTCGTTGTTGTACTTGGTCTTCAGACGCGGCACATACTTCTCTTCTGCCATTGTTCACTCCTTCTTGGGGTTTTAAGCACGGGGCGTGGCCACGATGGGTTGTCCTCGTGCCTCCTGGCTGCATCCGCGCCGCTCATGGCATTTTGCGGTTTAGACTCGACGCAGCAGGAGCCGACAAAACAATCGGTACTATACGCGCATTGGGTGCGTATTTCCAGAAAAACCTCGTCTGCCTGCACAACTCCACAACTCCCCCGCACAAACTGATCCCCAAAAAGCAGTTGCGGTGAAATAGTTCCTGGCTGACCGCCCGTCAGGCTTATCTAGGAACTATTTCACCGCAACGGGGGTGCGGACGATTTCTTGGACCGCGCCTAGGCGTATCCAAGCTTCCTGCGGT
>CAUGNQ010000040.1 GCA_959600835.1 uncultured Collinsella sp.
GAAAGAAGCTGCGCCGCGGGGGAGGCGGCCCCCAATGGCTTTCTCATATCGTCTTGGTATCACCTCGCCCTTCGATTTATGCGGAATGGTCGACGCCGGCTCGCGTGCCACCTCGCTCTCCTTTATCTGTCGCGGCGTGTTTTACGAAGATGGAATTCCCACCGGAAGTTGGCAGTCAAAGTTGCCACTGCTCGGTCAGATCGACGGATGCTCCCCCTATTTCTGCCTTGGACCTCAGACGCTAAACTATCTAATCGACGACCAGCCACTCGACTTCATCACCCTCGCCTACGACTACGCACCAAACACCGATGAGCGCCACATGAACCAAGTCCTCGACAAGATGCTTGGACAGTGCGGGCTCACCGAGGAGGCCGGTCGAACCATCTATAGCAACCAGAAATTAAAGCGAACAGAACTCCGCCGTGTCGGAAAAATCAAAGGGCGAAACGGGGCCGCCTACTGGGATGCCTGGGCAACACGCGACAAGGGCGAATTCGGACACAGCACCTATATGGTCACTGTCTACACCAAAGACGGAATTAAGGACAATGTTGACGATTTCGCGTCATCCAAACTCGGCATCCCCAAAACAACCAAACCCGCCAGCCCAGATGAAATTCTGTAGAGCCGCCCATTAACATGCCGCTCAACAATCACAACAGCATCGAGCTCGTCCCCACCACCACAAAGGTGCCTGCCCCCTTTGTGGTGGTTTTCGACAAAAAGAAGCCGCCCCAATAAAAAGGGGCGGCATCAAGTAAGTCTATTTATTAGCGTCCCCCAAGACCCAACGAGAACGCAGAAATGTAGCCCGGGGCTTACCCTTTCCCGAACGCGACCCTCGCGAAGCGCGTGAGCGAGCGGGAAAGGGTAAGCCCCGGGCGGACAATTAAGTGCGTTACTCGGCAGCGGCCTTGAACTTGTTGTAGTTGATGAGGCAGCCGGCCTTGACGATGGCACGCTCCTCTGCCGTCATATCGGCAATGTAGAGCTCAATCTGCTCGACCGCACCATCGGCGCGCACCACGTAGGCGGTGATGTTCTTCAGGTCGCCATCGAGCGCGGCACGGATACCCGGCACAAAGACGTAATCGCCCACCTCAAAGTTGGGCTCCGCCTCCATCTGGAAGGGCACCATGCCCCAGTTCATCACGTTGGAGCGATAGCGCTTGGTGGCGTACTCGTGGACGATGTTGGCCAGGCCACCAATGACGCGCTGGCAGCTCGCGGCCTGCTCGCGGGCAGAACCGTCGCCGGGCTTTTTGGCATAGATCATGGAGCCAAACTCGGTCGCCTTGGCATCGGCCGTAACACCCGCGCCGGCCAGTGCCTTGAACACGCCAGCAAGCTCGGCATCGAGCGCCGCCAGGTCGCCCGCGGACTCACCGGCAACGCGACGCTTCTCCACAGCGTCGACCTCCTTGGAGCGACCCACGTAGGCCGGGTCGCGGCGGCTCAGCGTAAACTCAGCCAGGCCCAGCGGGTTGGAGCGGAAGGAGCTCGTCTCGCCCGAGGGAATGAGCTCGTCGGTCGTGGTGACCGGGTCCATGATCTTGGAGCAAACCTTGAGCAGGATGTCGTCGCCGAGCGGCTCCATCGCGGGCCACGGCTTGATGTTGGGGCCTTCGACCAGCTCGTCGGCAGGCTCCGCCTTGCCAAAGCCCCAGTACACGCGCTTCTTGTACGGCGCGTCGTCAAAGGTGTACTCGCAGGCCTCGTCCCAAGTGTCCTCGGGCAGGTCGGTCGCCGGCGTCAGGACGCCGCCGTTGGCAGCCGTTGCCGCAATGGAGCGGGCGTCCATCAGGGCCACGGCGCTCAGCTGGCCATTACCCGGCTTGGAACCCTCGCGGTTGGGGAAGTTGCGCGTGGTGTGACGGATCGAAAGGCCGTTGTTGGCGGGCGTGTCGCCGGCGCCGAAGCACGGGCCGCAGAATGCCGTGCGCACGATTGCGCCGGCCTCCATGAGGTCGTAGATGTAGCCGCGGCGTGTAAGTTCGAGCGCCACGGGCTGGCTCGTGGGATAGACCGACAGCGAGAACTCGCCGCAGCCGGTATTGGCGCCCTTGAGCACGCGGGCAGCCTGGACCACGGAGTCATAGTTGCCGCCCGAGCAGCCGGCGATAACGCCCTGCTGCACGTGCAGCTTGCCGTCGACGATCTTGTCGAGCAGGCTAAAGTGCGTCTTGCCCTCGCCGATCTTGGCGGCCTCGAGCTCCACCTCGTGCAGGATGTCCTCGAGGTTCTCGTTGAGCTCGTCGATCTCAAAGCCGTTGGAAGGATGGAACGGCAGTGCGATCATGGGCTTGATGCTCGACAGGTCGACCTCGACGCAACCGTCGTAGTAGGCGACATCGGCGGGCTTGAGCTCGCGATAGTCGTCGCCGCGGCTGTGCATGGTCAAAAACGCGTGCGTGTCCTCGTCGGTGGCCCAGATGCTCGACAGGCAGGTGGTCTCGGTGGTCATGACGTCAACGCCGTTGCGGTAGTCGGTCGTCATGCTCGCGATGCCCGGGCCCACAAACTCCATGACATTGTTCTTGACGTAGCCCTTGGCAAAGACGGCGCGAATGATGGCGAGCGCCACGTCGTGCGGGCCGACGCCGGGGCGCGGGGCGCCCGTGAGGTAGATGGCCACGACGCCGGGATAGGCGACATCGTAGGTGTCGCGCAGCAGCTGCTTTGCCAACTCGCCGCCGCCCTCGCCCACGGCTATGGTACCCAGGGCACCATAGCGGGTGTGCGAGTCGGAACCCAGGATCATCTTGCCGCAACCGGCGAAGTTCTCGCGCATAAAGGAGTGGATGACGGCGATGTGCGGCGGAACGAAGATGCCGCCGTACTTCTTGGCTGCGGAAAGGCCAAAGACGTGGTCGTCCTCGTTGATGGTGCCGCCCACGGCGCACAGCGAGTTGTGGCAGTTGGTGAGCACGTAGGGCAGCGGGAACTGCTCCATGCCCGAGGCGCGCGCCGTCTGGATGATGCCGACAAAGGTGATGTCATGGCTCGCCATGGCGTCGAAGCGAATCTTGAGCGCCTCGGGGTCGCCGGACGTATTGTGTGCCTGAAGGATCGAATACGCGATGGTGCCGCGCTTGGCATCCTCGGGCGTCTGCGTAATACCGCGCTCAGCAGCCTCGGCCGCAGGCACAACCTCGCTGCCGCCGCGCAGGTAGATGCCGTCCTCGTACAGCTTGACCATACTGTCTCCCACTCTGCCCAAAACGATTTGGGCGCATAGCATACATTCGTTCAATATCGTGCCATAGAACAGTTGCCAGCGGGTTACGAATCTGCACGTTCACTTTATCTCAGTAAAGCAAAGAACGAGTTGGGTGCCGGGGGCAGACTTAGACGCCGAAATGACGAGAGTGGATAATCTCCCACTTTGAGCCTGCAAACAGGCCAAAAACGGGAGATTATCCACTCTCATTCTGCGGGCACTCATTTAAGTCTGTCCCCAATGAGTGCCCGGCAGCGTCAGCGGAGCTATAGGTCGCTACCCGTACCTAGCAGCTTGCGCATGACTTGCTCGGGGTTGACCGAGCCGTCGCGCGGGGCCAGGGCGGTGATCTTCTTCTGCATCTTATACTCGTGCAGCTCGTCCTCGAGCTGGCGCACGCGGGCGCGGAGCTTTTCGTTCTCGCGCTCGCGCTCCTCGGCACGCTCCTTCATATCGAGGATGCGCACCACGCCGGCAAGGTTGATGCCCTCGTCAGTCAGCTGGTTGATGAGCTCCAGGCGCTCGATATCGGCACGCGAATACAGACGCGTGTTGCCGCCCGAGCGCTGGGGGTTCACCAAGCCCTTGGACTCGTAGACGCGCAGAGTCTGCGGGTGCATGCCGGTCAGCTCGGCCGCCACGCTGATCATGTACAGCGGTTTGTTCCTATTGTCCTCGGCCATGCTACCTGACCCCTTTCCGTCTCGTTATCGTCCATCATAAGCCCGCGGGCGTGGGCGTGCGCCGCGACCGCCCTAGTACGTCGCCTTGTAACGATTGACCTTCTCGCGATAGTCGCGCGTGTCGGCCTCGCGCAGCTTGGTCATGGCATCGCGTTCATCGTCGGACAGGTTCGTGGGAACCTGCACCTTGATCTCGACGAGCAGCGCGCCCGTGCGGCCACGGTGCTTAACATCGGGCGCGCCCATCTCCTTAAAGCGGAACTTCTTGCCCGTCTGGGTGCCCGCCGGCACCTTCAGACGAACCGTCGCGCCGCCGGGTGTGGGCACATCCACCGTGCAGCCGAGCGCCGCCTCGTAAACCGAGATCGGTACCTCCATGGTCACATCGGCACCCTTGCGCTTAAACAGCGGGTGCTCCTCCACATGCGTGGTCACGACCAGGTCGCCGCGCTCGCCACCCGCAACGCCATACTCGCCGCGACGCTTGTAGCGTAGTTTGCCGCCGTCGACCGCACCTGCGGGAACCGAGACCGTAATGGTTTGCTGCTCGCCCGTCGAGGGAATGCGATAGGTGACCTTGTGCGTCACGCCGCGAAACGCGTCCTCGGCCGTCACGTCGACAGTCAGCGACAGGTCGCCGCCCTTGCGAGCACGGCTGCGACCCGCACCGGCACCGGCATTACCCGCAGCCCCGGCAAAGCCCGAGCCCCAATCGCTGCCCCAAGCGCCGTTGCCGCTAAAGATGCTGTCGAAGATATCGCCCCAGCCGCTGGCGCCCGCGCCGGCACCGTAGCCGCCGCCATACGCGCCGCCCGCGCCCGGCATGCCGCCGAACATGAGCATCTGGTCGTACTCTTTGCGCTTCTTCTCGTCCGAAAGCGTCTCGTAAGCCTCGCTAATCTCCTTGAACTTGGCCTCGTCGCCGCCGGCATCGGGGTGATATTTTTGCGCGAGCTTGCGAAACGCGCTCTTGATCTCTTTGTCGGAGGCGCTCTTGGATACGCCCAGGATGTCATAGAAGGTTTTGCCTGCAGCCATCGTAGCTCCTCTCCTGTTTCATCCGCCGTCCAGCGGACGGCGGCTCATGCTTTCATATGGCACTAGGTCAGAAAGGGCCCCGGGTGTTGCCCCGGGGCCCTTCTCAATTACTCCTCGGTGCTCTCAGCCGTATCGGCCGCAGCATCCTCGGGCGCCGCTTCGGGCTCCGGTGCGGGGCGCTTCTCGCCACCGTAGGTCACCGTCACCATCGCGGAACGCAGAATGCGATCCGCCATGCGGTAGCCCTTCTGGTACACGTCGTTGACGGTCTCGTCGTACTGCGATGCGTCCTCGACGCGACCCACAGCCTGGTGCTCGAGCGGATCGAACGCCTCGCCCTTGGGGTCGATGGGCTCAACGCCCTCGTGCGCAAACACATCGAGCAGCTTGGCATGCACCGCATCAACGCCATCGACGAACTGCTTAAAGTCGTCGGAAAGCTCCTGGCTACGGGCATGGTCGATTGCACGCTCGATATCGTCAACCACCGGCAACAGCGCGGTGACAAGCTTCTCGGTCGCGCGCTCGCGCTCGGCGATACGCTCGCTGGCGGTGCGGCGACGGAAGTTCTCCCAGTCGGCCTGCAGACGGGCGGTACGCTCGGTGGCGTCCTTTGCCTTGTCCTCGGCGGCCTTCTGAGCCTCTGCCGCAGCATCGAGCTCGCTGCGTACGTCGGCAAGCTCCTTTTGGGCCTGCTCGAACTTGAGCTTAAAGTCGTTGTCGGCGGCTTCCTCACCGGCGCGGATAGCGGCTTCCACCATCTCGTCCTCGGTCATCGTCGCCTCCTTGTTGGAATCCTCTACCTGGTTCTCGGCAGCCTCGGCGGCCTCGGCCTCGTTGGCCTCGGTATCGTCGACGGCCTCTACGGGAATCTTCACGTCCTTCTCCTCAGAGTCAACGGGGGCGGCGCCAGCGGCGGCCGCCTCCGTGCGAGCTTTACGGGCGGACATGATTACTTGTCCTCGTCGTCCACAACCTCGTAGTCGGCGTCGACAACGTCATCGTCGGCAGGCTGGGCACCGGCGGCGCCGTCGGTCTGCTGCTGAGCGTCGGCGTAGACAACCTGAGCCAGCTCGTAGGCTACGGACTGCAGGGATTCGCCAGCGGCCTTGATGGCCTCGACGTCAGAGCCCTCGAGCGCCTTCTTGGCGTCGGCGATAGCGGCCTCGGCCTTGGACTTCACATCGGCGGAAACCTTGTCGCCCAGCTCGTTGAGGGTCTGCTCGGTGGAGTAGCACAGGCTGTCGGTCTGGTTGCGGACCTCGACCTCTTCCTTCTGCTTCTTGTCCTCCTCGGCATGAGCCTCGGCGTCCTTGACCATGCGATCGACTTCGTCGTCGGAAAGCGCGGTGGAGCCGGAAATGGTGATCTGCTGCTCCTTGCCGGTGCCCTTGTCCTTAGCAGAGACCTTGACGATGCCGTTGGCGTCGATGTCGAAGGTGACCTCGATCTGCGGCACACCGCGGCGGGCAGCCGGGATACCGGTCAGCTGGAACTTACCGAGCGACTTGTTATCGCGGGCAAGCTCGCGCTCGCCCTGGAGCACGTTGATCTCGACGCTGGTCTGGTTGTCGGCAGCGGTAGAGTAGACCTCGGTCTTGGAGGTCGGGATCGTGGTGTTGCGGTCGATCATCTTGGTCATGATGCCGCCCATGGTCTCGACGCCCAGCGACAGCGGGGTAACGTCGAGCAGCAGGATGCCCTCGACGTCGCCGGTGAGCACGCCGCCCTGGACGGCAGCGCCGTCGGCAACGACCTCGTCGGGGTTCACGGACATGTTGGGCTGCTTGCCGGTCATGGTCTTGACGAGCTCCTGGACGGCGGGCATACGGGTGGAGCCGCCGACGAGGATGACCTCGGTCAGATCGGAGAGCTTGAGCTTAGCGTCGCGCAGGGCGTTGGTGACAGGCTGCTTGCAGCGCTCGAGCAGGTCGCGGGTGATCTTCTCGAACTCGGCGCGGGTCAGAGTGTAGTTGAGGTGCAGCGGGCCAGACTGGTTCATGGTGATGAACGGCAGGTTGATGGTGGACTGCTGGGCTGCGGAGAGCTCCTTCTTGGCGTTCTCGGCAGCCTCCTTCAGACGCTGCAGGGCCATGGGGTCCTGACGCAGGTCGACACCGTTCTCCTGCTGGAACTTGTCGGCCATCCAGTCGATGACACGCTGATCCCAGTCGTCGCCGCCCAGGTGGTTGTCGCCCGAGGTGGACAGAACCTCAAACACGCCGTCGGCGAGATCGAGGATGGAAACGTCGAAGGTGCCGCCGCCCAGGTCGAAGACCAGGATGCGCTGGTCGGTGCCCTGCTTGTCCAGGCCATAGGCCAGAGCAGCAGCGGTCGGCTCGTTGACGATACGCTTGACGTTAAGGCCGGCGATCTTACCGGCGTCCTTGGTGGCCTGACGCTGGGCGTCGTTGAAGTAGGCCGGGACGGTGATGACGGCGTCGGCGACTGTCTCGCCCAGATACTTCTCGGCGTCGGCCTTCATCTTTGCGAGCGTCATAGCGCTCACCTGCTCGGCGGTGTAGTCCTTGCCCTCGATGTCGACGACGGCACGGCCACCCTGGCCCTCCTTGACCTCGTACGGCACGGTCTTGATCTCGGAGGTGCACTCGGAGTACTTGCGGCCCATGAAGCGCTTGATGGAGAACACGGTGTTCTTGGGGTTGGTGACAGCCTGGTTCTTAGCGGCCTTACCCACGACGCGGTCGCCGTCGGCACGGAAGCCCACGACAGACGGGGTGGTGCGGTCGCCCTCGGCGTTCACGATAATGGTCGGAGAACCACCCTCGAGAACGGCCATTGCGGAGTTAGTAGTACCAAGGTCGATACCAAGAATCTTGCCCATTAGAAATTCCCTCTCTCTTGTGCGTTTGCACCGACTCGGCGGTCTGCCGAGCGGTGTTTCGGCTTGTCTTTCAGGATGTAGTGTATCCCCTTATGGGCCGGAATATACAAAATCTAAGTCAATTCATATAAGATTTCTTATTGCCGAGAGTTTAGGTTCGCAAATACGCAGGTAGACGCACTGTTTGAGTTCTCGGCAAATCTATCGAGATCTATGTAGAGATGGCTGAGGTTTGGGTCCGAGGGTGCCTGGGGCTGCCTTGCGGAAAGCTCGTCCCGGTTTGAGCGTGGATTCCGGGACACAGTTTCCTCTTGAAGGCTCAGCCGGAAGCTACATCCCAGTTTGAGCACCGATTCCGGGACGCAGCTTCCGCCGGGCGGTCCAACCGGAAACTGGGGCCCGTTTTTCGGCAAATTTATGGGATGCGCTTTCCGCAAGTGCGCTCAATCGCCCTATATTTCAAGTCACCTATAGCTAACATTTGCGCAGCTCAACGGCCTCACCTGCATATTTTTTAGTAAGCCGTGGCATACTCGGCGAACGGTATGAAGATGCCGGTCAGAGGGTATTGCAAACGGTCGCTCCCGTGGTATGTTTTTGCCCGAATCAAACCGACGCGCATCGCCTGTAGCGTCGGTCAACAGAGAGGAAACTACCATGGCTCATCCCGTAATTGATGCCGACGAGTGCATCGCTTGTGGCGTTTGCGTCGACTCCTGCCCCGCTGGCGTTCTGGAGCTTCAGGACGTCGCCACCGTCGCTGACGAGGATTCCTGCGTCGCCTGTGGCGCTTGCCAGGACGCTTGCCCCGCTGGCGCGATCACCGAGATCGTCGAGGAGTAACAACTCCCCACTTGCACACTCACAAGTACACCGTGCACAAAAAGGAGGCCTCCGCATCGCCGCGGAGGCCTCCTTTTGTTTGTACAGGCAGCTAATTGGGGACGGGGCTACCTTGGCAGTTGCGGTGGAATAGTTCCTGGCTCATTGCTTAGGTGCCGATTGTAGGAACTATTTCACCGCAACTTATATAGACAGTATCGGGTTAGGACAAATCATCCTCGTAGGGCATTAAATCGGCAAGGTAGCCCTTCTCCTTGAGTATGGCCTCGATCTCGTCGAGGGTCTGCTCGTCCTCCGCCGCGATGCGATGGAAGTGGTAGCCGCTCGTCACCGTTAGTAGTGGAAAGCTCTTGCCGCTCTCGATATCGTGCAGGTAGCGCTCAACATCGCGACGATTGCGGATGTCCAGGTCGGCCGTGATCTTGCCGTACACACGATGGTTGACGATCACGTTGAGCACGGCGCCACCCGCGTCGACGATACTCGTAAGCTCGTCGCCCGCCTGCTCCACGCCGTGGCGCACCTTAACAAGACGCGTGGGCACGGCGGGGCTACTCGCGGCTTCCTGCAGCACGTAGCCGCGGTTGGTCGCCACGATATCGTGCCCATCGGCACGCAACAGGGCAATATCCTGAACCACGACCTGACGGCTCACGCCAACCTCGCGGGCAAGTGCGCTGCCCGAAACGGGCTCCTTGGCTCCTTCGAGCACGCCCATGATGGCACGGCGACGCTCGCGGGCGTTCATTATTTACCGTCCAGCAGACGCAGGTGCTTAAGCGAGAGGTCGAGGATCGGCGCAGAGTGCGTCAGGGCGCCCGAGCTAATATAGTCGACACCCAGATCGGCCAGGGCGCGAATGTTGCTGGCGTCCACGTTGCCCGAGCACTCGGTCTTGGCGCGGCCATCGATAAGCTCAATCGCGGCAGCCATGTCGTCGTGGGTCATGTTGTCGAACATGATGATGTCGGCGCCGGCTTCCACGGCCTCGCGCACCATGTCCAGGTTCTCGCACTCGATCTCGACCGTCGTGGTAAACGATGCATGGGCGCGCGCCATCTCGATCGCACGCATCACGCCGCCGGCGGCGTCGATGTGGTTGTCCTTGAGCATGACGGCCGTCGACAGGTTGTAACGGTGGTTGCTGCCGCCGCCGATCTCGACCGCGGCCTTCTCGAAGACGCGCATGCCCGGCGTGGTCTTGCGCGTGTCGACGAGCACGGTCTTGGTTCCCTCGAGCGCCGCGGCCATGCTGTGCGTGTAGGTAGCGATGCCGCTCATGCGCTGCAGGTAGTTGAGCGCCACGCGCTCACCCGAAAGCAGCACGCGCGCATCGCCCCGCACCTGACCCACATGGTCGCCGGCGTGCACCTCCTCGCCATCGGCAACGTCGAGCAGCACCGAGCTCTGCGAATCCAGCAGCTCAAAGGTACGGGCAAACACATCCAAGCCGGCGATGATGCCGTCGGCCTTGGCGATAAGCTCCACCGTGGCGGGACGCGCCGTGGGGCACACGCTCGCCGTGCTCACGTCCTCAAACGTAATGTCCTCGCGCAGAGCCTGTAAAATCAGATCATCGACGACGAGCTTCATGGTAATGGGATTCATGGTCTACTCCTCTGCGGCCTGCGTGCCGGCGGCACGGGCCAAATCATCGATTGCAAGGGTATCGGAACTCAGGGCGCGATGGCGTCCATCGAGCGCGGGCTCGCCCGCCTGCTCCACGGCCAGCGACTCGCCGGTGCGCATGTACCACGCGGCGCGACGACCCCAGACCAGCGCCTCGAGCAGACTATTTGATGCAAGGCGATTCTTGCCGTGAACGCCGTTGCAAGCCGTCTCGCCCGCAGCGTAGAGCTCGGGCATCGAAGTGCGGCCGTCCTTATCGACCCATACGCCGCCCATAAAGTAGTGCTGCGTGGGCGTAACGGGGATGGGCTCGTCCAAGATGTCGCGACCGTCCTCAAGGCAGCGCGCGCGAATGTTGGCAAAGTGCCCAGTCACCACGTCGCGCTCGACGGGGGCAAAGCTCAGCCACTCGTGCTCGGTGCCGTCCTGCTTCATCTGCTCGCGGATGGCGGCAGCGACAACGTCGCGCGGCTGCAACTCGTCGGTAAAACGCTCGCCGGCGGCATTGAGCAGAATCGCGCCCTCACCGCGGCAGCTCTCGCTGATCAGGAACGTACGGCCTGGCTGCGGCGAGAACAGGCCCGTGGGATGGATCTGCACGTAGTCCAGGTGCTCCATCTTAATGCCGTGCTCCTGCGCGATGTAGCAGGCGTCGCCCGTGAGCTGCGGGTAGTTGGTCGAATGGTCGTATACGCCACCGATGCCGCCCGTCGCCCACAGCGTATGGCGGGCATGGATCTTAAACGGCTTACCGACATGCACGCCCTCAGCGGCATTTGCCAGCTCGTCGGCGGGGCGAGCTGAATCGTCCTCGTCCACGGCAACAGCGACGACACCAGTGCACACCGTGGCCCCATCGCGCTCTGCCGTCAGGATGTCGGTCATGGCAACGTGTTCGAGAATCTGCACGTTATCCAGCTTGCGGACGGCCTGAAGCAGCTTGGTCGTAATCTCCTTGCCCGTAATGTCGGCATGGAAGGCAATGCGCGGACGGCTGTGCGCGCCCTCGCGGGTAAAGTCGAGGCCGCCATCGGCCTTGCGCTCAAAATCCACGCCCATCGCTAGCAGGTCGTTGATGACCGAGCGGCTCGAGCGGATCATGATGTCGACGCTCTCGCGGCGGTTCTCGTAATGGCCGGCGTGCATGGTGTCCTCAAAGAAGGCATCGTAGTCCGAGCCCTCGGGCAGCACGCAGATGCCGCCCTGCGCGAGCATCGAATCGCACTCGTCGACCGCGCCCTTGGAGAGCATGATCACGCGCGTGCTCGTCGGCAGGTTGAGCGCCGCGTACAGGCCCGCTACGCCGCAGCCGGCAATGACGACGTCGCACTCCATATCGGGGTATTGCTTGGTTTCCACAGGAATCCTCTCCCTTGAATGTGACATAAGAAACCGTCCCTCATGCCACATTGTTCTAGCGTGCTGCGTACTCGAGCATGCGGTCGAGCGTAAGTTTGGCCTGGTCGGCAGCCTCGTCCGACACGCCGATCTGCACCTCGCCCTCACCCGTCTCCAGGCAGCGCACGAGCTTTTCGAGCGTGATGAGATCCATGTTGACGCAGGTGGGCTGCACCGCGGGGAAGTAGAACTTCTTACCGGTGCCCTGGCAGCGGCGCTCGAGCTCGTAGAGCACACCGCGGACCGTCACGATAATGAACTCGCTCGCGTCGGACTCCTCGGCATACTTGATGATGCCGGCGGTGGAGCCGATGTAGTCGGCCTCAGCCAGGACGTCAGCCTTGCACTCAGGATGCGCCAGCACGAGCGCGTCGGGGTGGGCCTCCGTCGCGTCAACGATCTGCTCGACGGTGATGATGTGATGGCGCGGGCAGTAGCCGTTGTTGAGGATGACGTGCTTTTGGGGCACCTGCTCGGCTACGAAGCGGCCCAGGTTCTGGTCGGGAATGAACAAGATGTGCTGCTGCGGCAGCTCGGAGACGATCTTGACGGCGTTTGAGCTGGTAACGCACACGTCACTCCAGCTCTTGATCTCGACCGTGGAGTTGACGTAGCAGACCACGGCCAGGTCGTCGCCGTACTCGGCGCGCGCCGCATCGACCGTCTCGCGCTTGACCATGTGCGCCATGGGACAGTCCGCGCCCGGCTCGGGCAGCAGCACGGTCTTGGTGGGATTGAGCAGCTTGGCGCTCTCGCCCATAAACTCCACGCCGCACAGCACGATGGTCTGCTGCGGCAGGCTCTTGGCAAGCTTTGCCAGGTAGAAGCTGTCGCCGACGTAATCGGCCACAGCCTGAACCTCGGGCGCCACGTAATAGTGCGCCAGGATCACCGCGTCGCGTTGGGTTTTAAGTTGCTGAATGGCCTCGACGAGCTCTGCGGGCACCAGTGCCGCGCGCTCCGTTGCCGTCGTTGCCGATGCTAGGCCGGCCGCGATATCGCGTGCAAGCTCCGACGCATCCATGTTCGCGCTCTGTGCCATCAAGGCCCCTCTCTTTTGGCGAATCTTGGGGCTTTAGTATGACACCTAGGTTTACAGCTGACAAGACAGCTGTAAACCTAGGTGTAAAGTTGAAATAAAGATTCAATCATGCGGCAGGTCCATTTTCGAACTGGCAAGCTGAGGATAGCCGAGCTCTCGATAGCGCAGGAGGCATCTTTCGCCACCGCAATACCGCTCGGCGCGAGTTGCGCACCGTGAGGCACGAACGGGCGCTCCCCCGCGAGTGGTCCGCGCCCAATGTGGCAAAATCGAACTACTAAGGGGGCTCAGAATGCTCAAGATTATTGCCTGCGACGATGACGCCGCTTTTCTAGATAGACTGCACCGGATGATCGACCGTTGGTCGATCGAGACGGGCACGGCGGTCGATGTTGCGCTCGTCACGCGCGGCGAGGACCTGCTGGCGCGCCATGCCGCGTCGCGCGCCGACATCATCCTGCTCGACATGATCATGCCGCTCGTCAACGGCATGGACACCGCACGCGAATTGCGCCAGGCCGACACCGCCGTGCGCCTGGCGTTTCTCACCTCATCGCCCGAGTTTGCACTGGAGTCCTACGAGGTCCGCGCCTTCGACTATCTGCTCAAGCCCGTGACTTACGAACGCCTGGCGCAGTTACTCGACGAGCTTTCGAGCATGCGCCCGGCGGCAACCGACGAGCTCGTGATCAAAACGTCCTTTGGCTACCACGCCCTGCGCCTGTCCGACATCGAATATGCCGAGGCGCGCAACAAGCACGTGGTCTTCCACCTGCGCGACGGACGCGATATCGAGGCACTCGAGTCGTTCCGCAGCGTCGAGGACCGTTTGGCGCAAAATGCCACCTTCTTTAAATGCCACCGTAGCTACCAGGTCAACTTGCGCAACATCGACCACTTCAATCGCACGGACATCGTCATGCGCTCGGGCGCGTGCATTCCGCTGTCGCGCAGCAGCAAGCAGGGGTTCCAAGACGCCTACTTTGCGGTGCGCTTTGAGGGCGGGAGGCGCTGATGATCTCCTCGGTCGAAATGGTCCTTTGGGCAATCCACCACGCCACGACGCTGCTCTTTGGCGTCTTTGCTTCGGCGGCGCTGTGCGGTATCGAAATCAATCGACGCCATGCACTCGAGTTGGTGGGGGTCGGAGCCGCAACCGGCGCTGCCTTTTCGATCGCCAATGTCGTTGGCGGAGAGCTTTTTGCCCGTCAGGTCTATCCGCTCGTCGTGCACTTGCCGCTTACCGTCTACCTATGCGCGCGCTACCACTTGAGTCCGCTACTCGCGACGTTGGGCGTCACCAGCGCCTATCTGAGCTGCCAGTTCAGCAATTGGATGGGCATCGCCGCATTTGCCGCAACCGATTCTCAGATCGCGTACTATCTGGCGCGCATCGCTACCACGCTCGGCGTCTTTGCCGTCCTGCTGCATTGGGCCGGCGACATTGGACCCCGCCTGGCGATTAAAAGCCCCACCGAGCTGGGCATCCTTTTAATCCTGCCGCTCGTCTATTACATCTTTGACTACGCCACCAACGTCTACACCACGCTGTTCCACTCGGGCTCGGTGGTGACAGTTGAGTTTTTGGCATTTGCGCTCTGTGCCTTCTATCTTATGTTTCTTGCCGTTTACCTGCGCGAATACGAAGAAAAGGAAACCGCCGAGCGAGAGCGTTGGATGCTCGAAACCCGCGACAGCGCCGCCATCAAAGAGCTCGAGGCTTGGCGTCAATCTGGGCGCGAGCTGTCGATTCTTCGCCACGATATGCGCCACTTCCTACGCGGCCTGGCCACTTTAATTGAGGAGGGCCACACCGACGAGGCGCTCAAACGCATCGATGAGCTCTGCGAAGCCGGCGACCGCACCGCCGTACGCCGCTTCTGCGCCAACGAGACCGTAAACATCGCGCTTTCGTCATTCAACTCAGATATCAATAGAAACGGCATTACCGCCAACCTGCGCGCCGCCGTACCCGAAACCGTCCACGTAGGTGACGCCGACCTGTTTAGCGTGCTCTCAAATGCCTTGGAAAACGCTATCACCGCCGCAAGCGCCGCACCCCAAGGAAAGCGATTCGTCGACCTTGACCTGCGACTTGAGGACGGCCAGCTGTTGCTGTTAGTTTCCAACACGTTTGACCGCGCGCCGCGCATGGTCGACGGCATGCCCGTGACCCGGCATGCGGGCCACGGCTTTGGAACCAAGAGCATCAAACTTGCCGTGGAGCGCATGAACGGCAACTGCCAGTTCCGCATTAACGGCGATCGGTTTGAGCTGCGCGCTGTGATGTAGAAGTACGGCGCCGATCTCGCGGCGCGCCTCGCCCGCCAGGCAATCGCTCGCCGGTGCCGATCCGCTACAGTGGAGCGACCGCCGGGGTCAGCTGCTTGATGTAGGCCCACATGCGCTGCTTGGCCGCTTTGTCGGTCAGCGCCGCCTCAAAGCCATCGAGCGCGAGCACGCGGCGGCCCTGCACATGGGCGACCAGGCCGGGCTTGAGCATGGCGGTGTCGAAGTCATCAATCGCCACGAGCATATCGGCGTAGGTTTCGCGCATGACATCGGCCGCGCTGTTATCGAGCAGCAGCACCGCCTCGGGATCCAGAGCCTCAAGCGCCTCGCGGAACAGCTCGCACGGCAGAGTCTCGCCCACCGCGACCGCTCCGTCGCCTGCGCCGGCGACGCTTGCCAGCACGCAAAAATCCTCGGGCGCGTAGCCGATGGCCCCAAGCGCCTTGCGCAGCGCAGCACCGTCCGGACCGGCAGCCAGCTCGCCGCCCGAGCACTCGGCTTCATCCAAATCGCCTTTGACCAGCACAATCGGCGAGCACGCGTTGCCCGCGATACGCACACCGCGATCTGCAAGCGACGCGAGCTCCTGCTCGGTCGCCTGAGCGATGGCTTCTTTTTTCTGGCTTTGTGACGTGGGCATGCGCTCTCCAATCGTTTGCGTGCCCACCATTATATAAAAGAGCCGCCCGCGAGTGGTTGCTTTGCGGGCCGCTGGGTATAAGCACGGTCGTACTGAGTTTTACGCGGCCGAGCCGCGTCGTATTATGGAGGTCACCATGGCTGACATTAAGCAGATTACCCCCGAGAACTTCGGCGCTGTCGTCAACGATAGCCTGCCCGTACTGGTTGATTTTTGGGCCCCGTGGTGCGGCCCCTGCCGCTCGCTCTCGCCCATCGTAGACGAGGTTGCCGACGAGCTGGCCGGCAAGTTGGCTGTGGCCAAGTGCAACGTCGACGACAACCAGGACCTGGCCATGAAGTTTGGCGTCATGAGCATCCCCACGCTGATCGTCTTTAAGAACGGCGAGGAGGTCGACCGCTCGGTTGGCGCCTTACCCAAGGCAAGACTTCAGGCACTGCTGGAGAAACATCTGTAATACGCTTGTTACTTGTCTGCCGTCCATGAGCGGTTTCGCACCGCTCACCGGAGTGCCAAACGCAAGGCATGCGACCACGGATAGTATGGTAGTTACAAACAGCCCCCAGTGAACGGGTGCGGGTCGCACAGGCTCGCACCCGTTTTCTTATGCAGCTGCGCGCAAAGCGGGCGTAGTAAAATCTGAACCACTGAACTGCCCCATACAAAAGGAGATTTCCCATGCATGATGTTGGAATGAACATGAGCCAGCTTGCCATGAGCGTCAAACAGGTCGACGACACCATCGAGCTCGCTCACGAATGGAGCCATCAGTTGCTGCATGCGACCGAGAATTTTGACATGGAGCGCATCGGCGCCAAGCTCGAGGCCGCCATGGCGGCACTCCACGAGGCGCATGACGCGCTCGAGGGCTACGAGGAAGCCATCGAGGCCGACCACAACTCCGTCGGCTCCGTGAAGCTGGTGTAAGGTGGCCGAACACGAGCACGGCTGCGGGTACGAGCACGAGCATCCGCACGGGGCGGACGGTGACGCGGGCTGCCACTGTAGTGGCTCCGGCTCCGAGCTGGTCCGTTTTTCGGTTACCGCACCGGATGACCTGCTGCGCCGTTTTGACGAACAGATCGCGCGCCGCGGCGACGTGGCCAACCGCTCCGAGGCCGTGCGCGACCTGATTCGCGCCTCGATCGCCAAGGAGCAGATGCGCACGCCCGACGAGCATGTTATCGGGTCGCTCACCATGATCTACGACCACCATACCGGCGACCTGACGCGCCGTCTGGACGAAGTGCAGCACGACTACACCGACGAGATCGTATCGACCATGCACGTGCATCTGGATCACCACAACTGTCTGGAGATCCTGGCACTCAAGGGTCGCGGCGAGCGCGTCTACGAACTAGCCGATCGCCTGCTGGGCCTGCGCGGCGTTAAGCACGGCGAGCTCACGTGCGCCGCCACCAAGCAGAGCCTGGGGCTGTAGCGGGATTTCCCGCAGCGCACCTGCCAAAAAGGGACAGGTTTGTTTTGGCAGGTTTAGAAGTTTTACCGACCAAAATAAACCTGTCCCTTTTTGGTCGGTTTTGACGAGGGGAAGCCACATGCGGCATGTGCATATTCATGTGACGGGCATTGTGCAGGGCGTTGGCATGCGGCCATTTGTGTATCGCGAGGCTATGGCGCATGGCATCTGCGGCTGGGTGCTCAACGCGGGCGATGGCGTACACATCGAGGCGCATGCTTTGAGCGAGGCGCTCGACGAATTTGTCACCGCGCTGTCGGAGCACGCGCCGGCCGCAGCCCGCGTTGAGCATGTCGCTGTTGCAGACCTGGAGCCCGACGCTTGGGATGCCGACGATGAGCAGGTCTTTCGTATTGTAGCGTCACAGGATCAGACCGTGCACACGACGCTCATCTCCCCCGATATCGCCACCTGTGACGACTGCCTGCGCGAACTGTTCGACCCCGCCGACCGTCGCTATCACTACCCCTTTATCAACTGCACCAACTGCGGGCCGCGCTTTACCATCATCCGGTCGCTGCCTTATGACCGAGCGGCCACGTCGATGGATTGCTTTCCTATGTGCCCCGAGTGCGCTGCAGAGTATGGCGACCCGCTTGACCGGCGCTTTCATGCGCAGCCCGATGCCTGCTTTGACTGCGGGCCACATATTACCTGGCGCGAGGCGGCGGGCGACATGGAGCTCGAGGGCTCGGGGGCGATGCCGGCCGTCGGCAGCACGCGCGAAACCAGCGATGCCATTATTGACCGCTGTGTCGAGCTGCTGGCCAGCGGCGGTATTGTCGCCATCAAGGGGCTGGGCGGATTCCATCTGGCCTGCAACGCCGCCAATGAGCAGGCGGTGGTCGAGCTGCGCCGTCGCAAGCGCCGCAGCAACAAGCCGCTTGCCGTTATGGTGCGCAGCCTTGCCGATACTGAACGCCTGTGCCATGTCGATGATGCCGAGCGCGACTTGCTGGTCGGCAGCATCCGCCCCATTGTGCTGCTGCGCCGCCGTGTTGTTGGCGAGGGAGATTCCCCCGACGGCCTTACACTCGCGCCATCCGTCGCGCACGATCTACCCGATCTCGGCGTCATGCTCCCCTATACACCGCTTCAGCATCTGCTGCTTGCAGCTGCCTCGTCGCATGGCATGCACGCGCTGGTCATGACCAGCGGAAACCTGAGCGAGGAACCTATCGAGACCGACGATGCCCTTGCATGGGAACATCTTGTTGCCGCCGGCATCGCCGACGCGCTACTTGGCAACGACCGTGCGATTCTCTCACGCTACGACGACTCCGTGGTACGTGTGGTCGACGGCACCGTCATGCCTGTGCGTCGCGCACGCGGATATGCGCCGCAACCGTTGTCGCTGCCGGCGCTCGACGGCACTGCACCCTGCGTGCTCGCCTGCGGGCCGCAGCAAAAAGCCACGATCGCGCTCACGCGCGAGGACGCCGACGGCCATGTGGCCTGTTTTGTGTCGCAGCATATCGGCGATGTCGAAAACGGCGCGACCTTCGATGCCTGGAGCGCCGCCCGCGCACGTCTAGAAAACCTCTTTGACCTGACGCCTGCCGCCCTGGCATGCGACATGCATCCCAACTATCTATCGAGCCAGTGGGCGCGTGAGCGGGCACGGGAGCACAGTCTGCCGCTAATCGAAATCCAGCATCATCATGCGCACATCGCGAGCGTAATGGCAGAGGCGATTGTCGCTGGCCGGATTGCGCCTGATGCACGCGTCCTCGGTATTGCCTTCGATGGTACGGGTGCCGGCACCGACGGCACCATATGGGGCGGTGAGTTTCTTATCGCCGGCCTTGCCGATTTTGAACGCGCCGCGCACCTGCGCACCTGGGCGCTGCCAGGCGGAGCCACATCCGTGCGCGATGCCCGGCGCAAT
>CAUGNQ010000041.1 GCA_959600835.1 uncultured Collinsella sp.
GCCAGAGCGGCAATCTGCCGTTCAGCTTCGGCGGCATGACCAGAAGGTCTATGCCGCCTTGCTTCAAGGCACCTTGCTCGCTCTGGCGGGTTTTCGCTGTTGGTAACGAATCATCGGCTATTTCGTTGCTGGTCAATATAAGATATTGATTTGCGTTAAACGTAATTCGATGTTCTTGAGGGTAGGGGATTGATTTGGGTCGTACTGGGGATATGACGCCGCCTTTGCGTTGGCGGTTGGGTGTTGCTGGTGGGATGGCGCTGGTTGTGCTGCTTCTTGACCAGCTGACCAAGCTTGCGGTTCGCGCCGTGGGCGACGCTTTGCATGTGACCGTCATCCCCGGTGTCGTCGACTTTATGTTTGTCCGCAATATCGGTGCTGCCTTTAGCATGGGCGAGGGGCATGGCATCGCGTTTGCCGTGCTGGCGTTGGCTGTCATTATTGCTATTGCCGTGTACTTGTTCCGTGCGCCTCAGCTCGCCCATCTTGAGGTTGTGGGCATGGCGATGGTTGCGGGTGGTGCTATCGGTAACGCGATCGATCGTTTGGCCTTTGGCTTCGTGACTGATTTTATTGCCACCACCTTCATCGACTTCCCCGTCTTCAATGTGGCCGATATCGGCATTACGGTCGGTGTGGTGCTGGCGCTCTTCGGTTACATGTTCTTGAGCCCCGCGGCTCGTGAGGTCGATGCGACCGCCGAGCTTAACGCCCGTGACGAGGCCCGCGCCAAGCGCAAGGCTAAACAACGTGGGGAGCGTGCCCGCAAGATTCGCGAAAGGACTGAGCGCTAATGGCCGACATCCATATCCTTGTTGCCGACGATGCCGTTGGTCAGCGTCTTGACGCCTATCTGGGCGCCAATGACGGCTGCCCTACACGCTCTGCCTGCGTACATCTGATTGAGGGTGGGGCCGTAGTGGTCAATGGCGAGACATGCCTGTCAAAAAAGTATGCCGTGCGCTCCGGCGACCGTATTTCGGTCGATTTGCCCGAGCCGCACGATCCCACCGACGTGATTCCCGAGGCCATCCCGCTCGACATTCGCTATGAGGACGACTACCTCATCGTGCTCTCCAAGCAGCGCGGCCTGGTGTGCCATCCTGCTCACGGCCACGAGAGCGGTACGCTTGCGAACGCCCTGGTCTACCACTGCGGCATCGACCATCTGGGCACCGTGCAGGGCGAGGACCGCCCCGGTATCGTACATCGTTTGGATCGCGATACCTCGGGTCTTATGCTTGCGGCAAAGGACGACGACACCCAGCGCGCGCTCCAAAATCTTATCCGTACGCGCACGCTCGACCGCCGCTACATTACGCTCGTTCACGGTCATATCGCCATGGATGAGGGCACCATTAACACCGGCATTGCCCGTTCTACACGTGACCGTGTCAAGATGGCGGTTTCCGATGATCCTTTTGCGCGCCAGGCCATCACGACCTTTAAGGTCCTTGAGCGCTTTGATTCCACGCGCTTTGATGACGGCTACACACTCGTTGAGTGTCACCTGTTTACCGGTCGCACGCATCAGATTCGCGTGCACATGCGCCATATCAACCACGCCTGCGTGGGCGATCCGCTCTACGGTAAGTGCGATGCGCGTGCCGATCAGGGTCTGACCAGGCAATTCCTCCATTCCTGGCGCGTGGCGTTCGATCATCCCGTGACGGGAGAGCGCATTGAGTGCCGCGACGAGCTGCCGTGGGATCTCGCCGCCGTCCTCGACGACTTAGCCCCGCGTTCGCTTGGTCGCACTGCTGCCGGCGACGAAATCGTACCGCAGCTCGGCCTGCTCGAAGCCTAGCCAGTATTAGGTGGTTTCTTGAACTCGGTAAGCCTGCGGTAAGATATACGGTTGTTTACGTAACACGTTCCTGGGAGCCTGCATGCTCGCCTTTTTACAAACCAACACACCCATCGTGATCTTCAACCAGATTGTCGTCACGCTGCTCACGGTCTGCTTCTTGTACCAGGTGGTCTTCTTTGTCATCGGTGCTCTCCGCGGCGAGGTCGCGCCTCCCAAGGCCAAAAAACTCCACCGGTATGCCTTCTTTATTGCAGCACACAACGAGGAGGCCGTTATCGCCAACCTCGTTCGCTCCATCAAGGACCAGGATTATCCGTCCGAGCTCATCGAGGTCTTCGTGGTCGCCGATGCTTGCACCGACAACACGGCGCAGCTCGCGCGCGAGGCCGGTGCCATTGTTTACGAGCGCAATGACCTGGCCCGCAAGGGCAAGAGCTGGGTCATGGACTTTGGTTTCGATCGCATTCTCAACGAGTATCCCGACACGTTTGAGGGCTACTTTATCTTCGATGCCGACAATGTTATCTCCCGCGATTACGTCTCCAAGATGAATGATGCCTTTGACCAGGGCTTTCATGTGGTCACGAGCTATCGTAACTCCAAGAACTTCGGCAGTTCGTGGATTTCCTCTGCCAACGCCACCTGGTATTTGCGTGAGGCCCGCTTCCTCAACAACGCGCGTAATATCTGCAAGACGTCCTGCGCCGTCTCGGGCTCGGGCTACCTTATCTCCGCCAGTGTTATCGAGGGCATGCACGGCTGGCAGTTCCATACACTGACCGAGGACATCCAGTTCACCACGTTCTGCGCCATTCACGGCATCCGCATCGGTTATGCGCCGGCGGAGTTCTTTGACGAGCAGCCGGTGACGTTTAAGGCGTCCTGGAAACAGCGCATGCGCTGGACCAAGGGCTTCTACCAGGTCTTTTTTATCTACGGCAAGCATCTGGTCAAGTCGACGTTCCGCTATCATCGCTTTGCCGCATATGACATGTTTATGACCATCGCTCCGGGCATGCTGCTGTCCCTGATCTCCATGCTCGCCAATGCGACATTCCTGATCGTGGGTGGCCTTTCGCATGGTTTCTTGGCTACCGAGGTCGAGATGCAGGCTTGTGCCGCCTCGCTTATCATGACGTTCGTGATGATGTACCAGACCTTCTTTATCCTGGCGCTGCTCACGACCATCTTTGAGTACAAGCACATTCATTGCGCTCAAAAGTGGCGCCTGGTGACCAACCTGTTTACCTTCCCGATCTTTATGTTCAGTTATATCCCCATTACGGTGGCTGCGTTGTTCCTGAAGGTCGACTGGGTCCCGACGCAACACGCCGTCAACGTTACCCTCGACGAGGTCATGCAAGGCGCCAAATAACCACCACCAAAACCACCACAAAGGTGCCTGCACCTTTGTGGTGGTTTTTGCTTTTGAGTGACTGCCCAAGGAGGTTTTTAATGGTCTATATCCCGTTTTGGATTTGTATCTTTGCCGGCGCGGTGATTGATGCCCGTGAGCGGCGGTTTCCCAATGAGCTTGCCGGCGTGTGTGCGGTGGCGGCGCTTGCAGGCGTTTGGCTCGACAGAGGTGTTAACACGGCGCTTGACCACGCCGGTCTTGCGGTCATCGTCTACCTTGCCCTTGTGCTCACTGAGTCGCTCTGGCGTCGTGTTCGCCAAGCCCCCGGCATCGGCATGGGGGATGCCAAGGCGCTTTTCGCGCTTTGCACGCTCGACCCTCTGGGCGGCATCGTGGCATTTGCCGTTGCGCTCCTGGTCCTGGCCCTCTCCTGCCTCTTCACAAAATCGCGCTCCCTGCCATTGCTCCCGTTTTTGGTGCCGATATTTGCCATAATCGAGGTCGTGGGCTGGACATTGTAACCGATTGCGCATCCTTTTTAAGGAGCATGCCATGGCAATTAATCAAGAAACGACCGTCATTAAGGCGCGCATGGACCGTATTCCCTCGGCGTTGTCGCCCGAACTTTTCGAGCGCATTGCCACCGATCGTGCTTCGGGCTATGTTAACCCGTATCGTTGCAACGACGATCAGGTCATTCGTCGTATTGATCGCGCCGCCGACAAAGGCACGCTTATGCGTCCGGCGTTTATGCGCGATACCGAAAAGATACTTCATCTTCCGGCGTACACCCGTTATGCAGGCAAAACGCAGGTCTTTAGCTTCCGTAGCAATGACGATCTGTCACGCCGCGGTTTGCACGTGCAGCTTGTCTCCCGCATTGCGCGCGATATCGGTCGCGCCCTGGGGCTCAATTGCGATCTGATCGAGGCGATTGGCCTGGGCCACGACTTGGGACACACGCCTTTCGGCCATGCCGGTGAGCGATTCCTCAACGATATCTACCACGAGCGTACGGGGCGTTATTTTTTCCATAACGTGCAGTCGGTCCGCGTGCTCGACGCGCTGTACGGCCGTAACGTGTCACTCCAGACGCTCGACGGCGTGCTATGCCATAACGGCGAGTACGAGCAGCGCGTGTTTGAATTGTCGGATATGGGCTCCTTTGACCAGTTCGATCAGGCGGTCGAGGACTGCATCGCCACGGGCTATGGCGCCATTGGGCACCTGCGTCCCATGACGCTCGAGGGCTGCGTCGTTCGCATCTCGGATATTCTTGCCTACGTCGGTCGTGACCGTCAGGATGCGATCGCGGCGGGTCTGCTTTCGCCCGACGCTTTTGACGATGGTCGGGGCGGCGCCTATAACAGCTGGATCCTCACGCACGCTTCCATCGATATCGTTGAGCATAGCTATGGTAAGCCGCGCATCGAGATGAGCGAGGACCTGTTTGAGGAAATTCGCCGAGCCAAGCGCGAGAACTACGAGAAGATCTATAGCAAGGGCGGTATCGAAGGCGATTCCGAGGAGGAGCTGCGTGAGGCGTTCGAAAAGCTCTACGACCGTTGCCTGCGGGATCTAAACAGTGGCGACGAGTCCTCTTATATCTTTAAGCACCATATTTCGCGCATTGAGCAGCAGCTTTCCTACTACGATCGTACCTATGCCTGGCAGGACGACAAGGATCAAGCCGTGGTGGATTACATCGCGAGCATGACGGACGGTTATTTCTGCGAGCTGACGAGCAAGCTGTTCCCGGGTCTAAAGTTTCCGCATCGTACCTATATTAACGAACGGTAGTTCGTATTTATTCGGTATACTGTTTGTGGAAAACGTTTTTGATTGATGCACGGGATGGCTATGGACGACCTTTTTTCTGCTTCGACGCGCGAGCGTTCCTTTCAGAATGCGCCGCTTGCGGTGCGCATGCGCCCCAATTCGCTCGACGAGTATGTGGGCCAGCAAAAGGCCGTCGGTAAGGGCTCATGGTTGCGTGCCGCGATCGAGCACGACGTGCTTTCGAGCGTGATTCTGTACGGGCCGGCCGGTACGGGTAAGACGACGCTGGCCCACATTATCGCCAACCATACCAAGAGCGAGTTTGTCGAGGTCAGCGCCGTGACGGGCACCGTAAAGGACTTGCGCCGCGTGATTGACGAGGCCAAGACGCGCCTGAATACGTACGACCGCCGCACCATTCTATTCATCGATGAGATTCACCGCTTCTCTAAGTCGCAGCAGGATGCCCTGCTGCATGCAGTTGAGAACCGTACCGTCATTATGATTGGCGCCACGACGGAAAACCCGTACTTTGAGGTCAACTCCGCACTGTTGTCGCGTGGGCGCGTGGTAGAGCTTGAGCACCTGAAGGACGAGGATATCGCCACGCTCATTGAGCGTGCGCTCGAGGCGCCGCAGGGTTTAAACGGTAAGTTCTCGGCCGATGAGGATACGGTTAAAACCATTTGCACATTGGCCGCGGGCGATGCTCGCTCAGCACTCACGACGCTCGAGCTTGCGAGCGAGATTGCCGTTACGCGTCCCGATACCGAGGGAACGCCGGCTCCGGCGGCGGGGGAGCGGTATCCCATCACGGTCGACGATGTGAAGATCGCCAATCCGCGCCGTGGGTTTTCGTATGACAAAAACGGTGACATGCACTACGACATTATCAGTGCGTTCATTAAGTCCATGCGCGGCAGCGACCCCGATGCCACCATTTATTGGCTCGCGCGCATGATCGATGCAGGGGAGGATCCTAAGTTTATTGCACGCCGTATTATGATTCAGGCTTCTGAGGATGTTGGCAACGCCGATCCGCAGGCGCTTTTGGTGGCGCATGCCGCGTTTAAGTCTGCCGAGGTCATTGGCTATCCCGAGTGCCGCATTAACCTGGCTCAGGCTGCACTCTATGTGTGCTTGGCGCCTAAGTCCAACGCGTGCGAGGCCTCGATCGATGCGGCGCTGGCCGATATCCACAGCAGTGGTCTTCGCGAGGTGCCCAGCTACCTGCGCGATCGTCACCGTCCCGGCAGCGACGAGTATGGTGTATACAAGTACCCGCACGATTATCCCGAAGGCTGGGTCGATCAGCGCTATTTGCCCGAGGGGTTGGAGCGCGGCGCGTTCTGGCAGCCTGCCGGCCGCGGTTGGGAAGAGTGGCGTGTGGAGCAAAGCGAGCGCGACCGTAGCGGCAACGCTCCCAAGTAGGCCATTGGCGCCTCGCACATTCCCTTTGGGTATCTTTGCCCTTCTTTGGGGTACCATGAAAAACGTCTGTATTTCGATTCCTTCGGGAGGCTTGTATGAGTCCCATTCAAATCGCCCTGCTGGTGCTCGCCGTTGCCGGCGTGTGGGCTGTTGTCGAGCTCGCGCTCACGCTGCGCAAGACCCGCACCGTCGTCGACTCGCTCGACAAGACGGTGAGCGACCTCAATAATACGCTCGCCGAGGCACAGCCCGTGGTGGCAAAGCTCGATGGCGCCGTTGACGAGCTTACGCCGGCACTTGCCCAGATGGAGCCGCTCCTCAAGTCGAGCAAGACTGCCGTTGACGCCCTGACGTCTAACCTCGTTGAGGTTGAGGCGGTCGTTCGCGACATTTCCGAGGTTACGGGCAGCATGGCCGAGGCCAGTAATGCCGTGTCGAGCGTGACTGATTCTGCGGCCGGCGCCGTGCAGAAGCTCTTCAATAAGGTGAAGGCTCCTGCAGCCGACGCCGATCGCAAGCTCGCCGCTGCCGCCGCCGAGGCCGAGCAGCCTGCTGAGCGCGTTCTGATTGGCGATGACGATGCCGCTGCTGACGACGATGATGTTCAGAAGCCCGCAGCCAAGCCTGCTCAGTATTACACCTATACGCCTGCCGAGACCTCCGAGGAGTCCTGCGATGAGTAGTGAAGCAACCTGCCCCATCACGCTGAGCGTTGCCGGTGATCCTCGTCTCGCGCGCTTGGTGCGCATGACGGCCGCCAACGTCGGCGCCCTGTGCTCTATGTCCGTCGATCGCATCGAGGATATCCGCATGGCTGCCGAGGAAGCCTTCATCTTTGGGTGCACCGCGGTCGACTGCGACGACATCACGATCAATTTCGATGTGGACGAATCTCACGTCGGCATGACCTTTACCTTTGGGGAACAGGCCACCGTCGACGAGGATGACCAGGCTACTGTGTATGCCGAGCTCATTCTTGCAAGCGTGTGCGATTCCTATGAAAAGACTGCGGCGCCCCTAACGCTTTCCCTCGACCTCAAGGCGGATATCTAATATGACCGAACGTTCCCGGAGCGGCAAGACCGCTTGGGACAAGGAGAAAACCCGCGAGCTGTTTCGTCGTTATAAGGAGACCGGTGATCCGGATGCCCGCGAGCAGCTCGTCATGTCCCATATGAATCTGGTAAGGTTTCTTGCCAACAAATTTAAGAACCGCGGCGAGCCGCTCGATGACCTTTTGCAGGTCGGCTATTTGGGCCTGCTCAAGGCTATCGACCGCTTTGACCCTGAACGCGGACTTGAGTTCACGACGTTTGCCACGCCCACCATCTTGGGTGAGATTAAGCGCCACTTCCGCGACAAGGGCTGGAGTGTGCGCGTGCCGCGTCGTCTGCAGGAGCTCTCGGCCAAGGTCAACCAGGCTACCGATAAGCTCACCAACGAGCTGCAGCGTTCGCCCAAGGTTGAGGAAATCGCCGAATACCTGGACGTGACCGTCGACGAGGTGCTCGAAGCCATGGAGTCGTCCTCGGCCTACACCTCGGTGCCCATCGAGGCCCCCGGTGCGTCCGATTCCGATGATGCGCCTTCGATTCTCGATCGCTATGCCGACGACGACAACGAGCTCGACTTTACCGATGACCGCCTGGTAATCGAGGAAGCCATCCGCGATTTCTCGCCGCGCGAGCGCGAGGTTATCGAGCTGCGCTTCGTTAAGGGCATGACCCAGATCGAGATTGCCAAGAAGCTTGGCATCTCGCAGGTGCAGGTCTCGCGCCTGCTGCGCCGTACCCTTAAGAAGATTCAAGATAAGATTGACCCCGACGGAGTGATGATTCGTTCATGAGTGAGCACCCCCAACAAATCGACCGCACGCTTCGCGATACCCGCATTCTGACGCTGCGCATTTGGGGCGTCGTCGGCTGCATTGTCATCGCTGCCGTCATCTTTAACCTTATGGGCATCCTGGCACCGGTCATCGAGTTTCTCGCTGTCGGTTCCATCATCGCTTTTGTGATGTCTCCGATCACCAACTGGCTCGAGCATCACGGCGTCGGACGTGGCCTCGGTTCGCTCATCGCACTCATTGTGGTTGTTGCCGTGCTCGTCGGCGTCGTCTGCATCCTATCGCCTATTTTGCTCGGTCAAATCATGGAAGTCCTGAGCCGCCTGCCCGAGCAGCTTCGTGTTGCGGGTGGCGATCTCAACGAGATGCTCTCACACGCTAAGACGCTCAACAACACGCCGCTCAAGGAGTATCTGGACGACAATCTTTCTTCGTTGGTTACCGTAGCGTCCAAGTACGTCTCGCAAATCGCTGCTGAGCTCGGCCGCGGTGTGTTTCCGCTCATTACCAACACGGCCTCGCAGCTGTTCGTCATCTTCCTGGGTCTGGTGCTTGCCTACTGGCTTGCCTGCGATTATCCCCGCATGCACCACGAGGTCTGCACCATCATCGGGCAGGAAAAGGAGACCTCGTACCGCTTTATGGTGGCCATCCTTTCGCGTTCGGTCGGCGGCTACATGCGTGGCATGGTCATCACATCGATCTGTGGCGGTTTTCTTGCCTTTATTGGTTTTACGATCATCGGCCATCCGTATGCAGCACTCATGGCTATCTTCACCGGCATTATGCACCTGGTTCCGGTTGTCGGTCCCTGGGTGAGTGCGGCGATCGCCACGGTGCTCGGCTTTATGTTCAGCCCCATGCTGGCGTTGTGGACGCTTGTCGTGACCATGGTGGCTCAAAACGTCACCGATAATGTCATTTCGCCTAAGGTCATGCAGAGCTCGGTGCAGGTGCATCCCGTTATGAGCCTGACGGCTCTCGTTATCGGTTCGGCACTCATGGGTCCCATCGGCATGGTTATCGCCATTCCGCTGTGCGCGGCCCTCAAGGGCATCTTCGTCTACTACTTTGAGAACGAGACCGGCCGTCAGCTCGTGGCATACGACGGCGCCGTGTTTAAGGGCACTCCGTATCGCGATACCGAGGGTAACCCAGTTGCCGCCTACGACGCGCTTGGCGACGATACGTTCATCTACGAGTCCGAACTCATCGGCAACGAGACCGCTCCCGAGGCCCAGGCAATGCCCAAGCCCGAGCTCGATAATCCCTGGATTAAGCTCTCAGGCCTGCAGCCCGACGCGACGGGTTTCTTTAAGAACCCCTTTGCCAAGGACGACGACACAAGCTCTGACGACGACACCAAAACCGGCATCGACGGCTCCATGGACGATTCGGATTCCAAATAGGTCCTGTTAGCGTTTCTTGATGTTGTAAATAACAATAAACGCGATCAAAGCGATTGATAAGGGGCCAGCCACATAGAAAAAGATGGCGTCAATTGCGCTTAGGGTGTAATACGCTTTATCGCCGGACATTACTGCATACAACACGTAGCCAAATGCTGGTTGGTTTGCGTACCAGCAGGTGAAAGCCAAAAGCGTTAAAAGTGCCGCTAACAGAAGTGCATTGAGGAAAAATCGTTTGCTTTTCATTGATCGCTCCTTCCGGGTGACTCTTATATGTAATTCTACAGCAGCCCTTTTTCAAAGGATCGCACAGTACTAAATAACGTGCACTTTCGCTGGAGGGTCGCTGTTTGGCGGCCCTCTTTTTTGCACAGGCGCGGTGGGATGGTAATATCGTTACGTTTGAACTGTTTCGATGTGAAACCGAGGAGATTCCCTCTATGAGTGCTGACTACCCGTCAATGACTACGGCCGAGATTCGCTCTAAGTTCCTCAACTTCTTTGAGGAGCGCGGTCTTAAGCTCTATCCTTCTTCGTCCCTCGTCCCCGACGATCCTTCGCTGCTGCTTGCCAACGCCGGCATGAACCAGTTTAAGGAGTATTACCAGGGCAAGAAGACCATGAAGGAGATCGGCGCAATCTCCTGCCAGAAGTGCGTCCGCACCAACGACATCGATTGCATCGGCGAGGACGGCCGTCACCTGTCCTTCTTTGAGATGCTCGGCGACTTCTCCTTTGGTGGCGTCTCCAAGCAGCAGGCCTGCGCTTGGGCCTTTGAGCTCATTACCAAGGAGTTCAAGCTGCCGCTCGATCGCCTGTACTTCACCGTCTTTACCGAGGACGACGAGACCCATGACGTGTGGCGCTCCCTGGGCGTTGCCGAGGATCACATCTCCCGCCTGGGCGAGGACGACAACTTCTGGGCCGCTGGCCCCACCGGCCCCTGCGGTCCGTGCTCCGAGATCTACTTTGACATGGGCGAGGAGGTCGGCTGCGGCAGCCCCGACTGCAAGCCCGGCTGCGACTGCGACCGCTTCCTGGAGTTCTGGAATCTCGTCTTTACCCAGTACGACCGCCAGGAGGATGGCTCCATGCCGGAGCTGCCGCACCGCAACCTCGATACGGGCATGGGTCTGGAGCGCATGGCCGCCATCATGCAGCACAAGACCGCTAACTACGACGGCGATCTGATGCAGCACCTCATCAAGCTGGGCGAGAAGATCAGCGGCAAGACCTATGACGCCGACGATTACTCCGGTGCTAGCCGCTCCCTGCGCATCATCGCAGATCACTCTCGTGCCGTCGACTTTATGATCTCGGACGGCATTCTCCCCGGTAACGAGGGTCGCGAGTACGTCCTTCGCCGCCTGCTCCGCCGCGCCGTGTTCCACGGTCGCCTGCTGGGCATCGAGGGCGCCTTCCTGACCAAGTTCATTGACGAGGTCAACGCCCAGATGGGCGAGGCCTATCCCGAGCTGCTCAAGAACGTCGCGCTCGTTAAGGGTATCGTCGCTTCCGAGGAGGAGCGTTTCTCCACGACGCTCGACAACGGCCGCGTCTACCTGGACGAGGCCCTGGCCGCGCTTGCCGAGGGTACTGTCCTTCCGGGCGACGTTGCCTTTAAGCTGCACGACACCTTTGGTTTCCCCATCGACCTGACCGTCGAGATCGCCGGCACCGCCGGTCACAACGTCGATATGGACGGCTTCACCGCTTGCATGGAGGACCAGAAGGCCCGCGCTCGCGCCAACGCCAAGGGCGATGCTTGGGGCAGCTTCAACGACGTGTGGGTCGAGCTTTCCGACAAGGTTGCCGCGACCGAGTTCGACGGCTATGACAACGATGTGATCGAGGGTGCCAAGGTTGTCGCCATCGTTCGCAACGGCGAGTCCGTCGAGTCTGCTTCCGCCGGTGAGGACGTCGAGGTCGTGCTCGACCGCACCCCGTTCTACGCCGAGATGGGTGGCCAGCAGGGCGATGCCGGTGAGCTTTCCGCCGAGGGCGTTGCGCTGACTGTTGCCGACACCAAGAACCACAATGGCCTGTATGCTCACGTCGCGCACGTTGCCGAGGGCACACTGACCGTCGGTGCTACCGTGACAGCCGCGCTCGACGCCGAGCGCCGTGGCTTCCTGCGCCGCAACCACACTGCCACGCACCTGCTCGACGCCGCGCTTAAGCAGGTCCTGGGCGAGCATGTCTCCCAGGCTGGCTCGTTGGTGACGCCCGAGCACCTGCGCTTTGACTTCACGCACTTCGAGGCCCTGTCCTCCGAGCAGCTCAAGGCTGTCGAGGACCTGGTCAACCAGCAGATCTTCGCTTCCAAACCGGTCGTGACCCGCGTCATGGGCATCGACGAGGCCAAGGCCGCCGGTGCTGTCGCCCTCTTTGGCGAGAAGTACGGCGACGTCGTCCGCGTCGTCTCCGTGGGCGCCGAGGATCAGCCGTTCTCCCGTGAGCTCTGCGGCGGTACGCATGCCGCCAATACTGCCGAGATCGGCCTGTTCAAGATCATTTCCGAGTCCTCTACGGGCTCCAACGTCCGCCGTATCGAGGCCGTGACCTCCAAGGGCGCTCTCGACTACATGGCCGACCGCCTGGCGCTCGTTGACGCCGCTGCCGCTGCGCTCAAGTGCCGTGTTGACGAGGTTCCCGCCCGCGTGGAGAACCTGCAGGCCGAGCTGCGCGAGACGTCCAACAAGCTCAAGAAGGCACTCACCGGTGGCTCCTCCGACGCTATCTCTGGCGCCATCGAGGGCGCTGTCGAGCTGAACGGCTACAAGCTCGTCGTCGCTGAGCTTCAGGGTCTTGAGGCTGCTGACCTGCGCAATGTGTGGGATACCGTGCACCAGAAGGTTGCCGGCCCCGTCGCCTGCGTCGTTGCCAGCGTTACCGAGAAGGGCACCCCGGCCCTGCTCGCCGCCGGCTCCGATGACGCCGTGAAGGCCGGTTTCCACGCCGGCAACGTGATCAAGCAGATCGCGGGCCTGGTCGATGGTCGCGGTGGCGGTCGTCCCAACATGGCCCAGGCCGGTGGCAAGAATGCTGCCGGTATCGCCGATGCCCTCGCGGCCGCCAAGACCGCGCTCGGCGCCTAAGAACCTAAGTAGTCGCTGTGGTCGCGCTCGCACTGGACATAGGGGAGACCAGGATTGGCATTGCCGTCTCGAGCCGTGATGGCAAGATGGCGATGCCTGTCAAGGTGCTTCCGGCTGCCGAGGTCACTGGTATGGCAAAGACGTTTCGCTACCTGGTCGAGGACTATGAGCCCGATATCCTGGTAAGTGGACGTCCCTTGACCATGGCAGGTGAGCCCGGCCCCCAGGCCGAGCGCGTCGCCGCAGTGGCCCAAAAGATTGCCGACGAGCTCGAACTTCCGCTGGAGTTTGAGGACGAGCGTCTGTCCTCGCAGGAGGCCAAGCGAATCCTGCGAGAGCAGGGACTCAACGAAAAGCAGATGAGGGGCAAGATTGACATGATCGCCGCCAGCCTGTTCTTGCAGACATGGCTCGATCGTAAAAACGAGGAGGTTTCGCATGCCTAGCGCTTCCGATCCGCGCCAGCAGAATCGTACACGGCAGCCTGCGCCGCGCCCTGCTCAGCCTGGCCAGCGCCCGGCGCAGCCGACGCAGCGTTCGGCTCAACCTGCTCAGCGTGCCGCTCAACAGCCCGCAGCTCGTCCCGCGCAGCCCGCTGGCGGCGCTCGTTTTAAGCAGCAGGCTCCTGCCCAGCGCACGCAGGGGCAGGCCCGGCAATCACGCCCCCACGCACATCATGCTCATGGCTCGCACGGCGTTGCTCCGGCCACGCGCTCGAGCTATAACACGCATGCCCGCCGTGGCGTCCAAAAGAAAAGCTCTCCGGTGCCTATGATTATCGGTGGCGTCATCGCCGTGCTTGCGCTTGTCGCGATCGTTTTCTTTGTTGTGCCGGCCGTCAAGGGCTTCTTTGCCGGCGAGGATGCGAAAGTCGCTGCTGGCCAGCAAGTTACTATTACGATTCCCGATGGCGCCTCGGGTGATGCCATCGCTTCGATTCTCTCCGAGAACCATATCGTCGAAGACCCCAAGGATTATTACGCGGCGGTCAAAAAGCTCAATGCCGATATGTCGCTTAAGCCTGGCACCTACTCGTTTACCACGCTCATGGACGCGACCAAGGTTGTTCAGCAGCTCATGGAAGGCCCCAATGCGGGCTCCGATGCACTGACTATCCCTGAGGGCCTGACGGTCGACCAGGTCGCCGATCGTGTGGCCGCGGCATACGACAGCATTTCTAAGGAAGATTTCCTTAACCAGGCCAAGGCGAGCAATTATGTGAATGATTACGCTTTCCTTAAAGACGCTGCAAACGATTCACTCGAGGGCTTCCTATTCCCCAAGACCTATTCGTTGGGTAAGGACCCTTCTGCCGATGATGTGATTCGCGCCATGCTTGACCAGTTCAACACCGAGTACAAGTCGCTTGACTTTGCGAGCTGCGAGGCCAAGATCAAGGAGCGCTATGGCGTGGAGATGTCCGATTACGACATCGTTAACCTTGCCTCGATCGTCGAGCGCGAGGGCCTCAACGCCGATCAGCGCGCGCATGTGGCATCGGTTTTCTATAACCGTCTGGCGGGCAAGCTCGATGGCCTGCGTTACCTCAATAGCGATGCGACCATGATGTATGTCACCGGCGGAGAGGTTACCGCCGACGACCTGCAGAGCGATAGCCCGTATAACACCTATAAGCACGAGGGCCTGCCGCCCACGCCCATCTGCTCTCCGTCGCTCGAGGCGCTCAAGGCCACCCTTGAGCCGACCGACTCCGATGACCTGTATTTCTACATTACACAGGACGAGGAGTACTTCTCGCAAACCTACGAAGAGCATCAACAGTCTTGGAATTAGCATGAGGATTTTTAGCCCCAAACGATACGTTGCCTCGGTCGATCGCATCGACCTTGATACCCTGTGGGCCGACGGCAAACGCGCCATTCTGCTCGATCGCGATAACACCCTGGTGCCGCGCGACACCGAGCAGGTTCCCGCCGCGGTTTCCGCTTGGCTTGACGCCGCCCGCGCCAAAGGCTTTAAGCTGTGCATGGTGTCCAACAACTGGCATCGCGACCAGGTCATGAGCTCTGCACGCGAGCTGGGACTCGAGGCCATTAGCCACGCCATGAAGCCGGCGCCGTTTGCCCTTAAGGCGGGTCTTAAGCGCCTCGGCGCCACGGCCGACGAGGCGGTACTGATCGGTGATCAGCTCTACACTGACGTGTGGAGTGGCAATTTAGCCGGCGTCGATACCATCCTGGTAAAGCCGCAGGCGACGCAGGACCTGTGGTATACGCAGATCTTCCGTATTTTTGAGCGCCGGGCCCTGCGCGACCTTCCCTGCGAGGAATAGGTTTCGCCATGTCTCAGCACATCAAACACGGCTGCGACCATATCTTCTTTATCGGCTTTTTGGGCGCGGGCAAGTCGACGCTCGCGCGCAACGTCGGCACCATGTTCAAGCGGCGTTTTATCGATACCGACCGCCTGGTCGTGCGCCGTTGCGGCAAGTCGGTAACCGAGATTTTTGAGACCGAGGGCGAGGATCGTTTTCGCGAGCTCGAGACCTCGGCGCTCCGTTCGCTCCAAAGCGAGCGCAGCCTGTTGGTTTCGTGCGGTGGCGGTATCGTCGAGACACCGGTGAATATTGAGCTGATGCACGATATGGGTACGTGCGTGTATCTCGAGGGCGACTTCGAGGATTCGATTCGCCAGATTCGTCGGTCCGACACGCGCCCCGATTTCCGCTCGCCCGAGCATGCCGCGCGCCTGTTTGAGCATCGCCGTCCGCTGTATCGCCAGGCCGCAGATATTACCCTTGATATTCGCAACAAGTCCTTCGAGGACGTTTCCTACCTTTGTGCCGAGATGCTTTTGGAGCGTGGACTGCTATGATTCGCCGTCAACTGATCAATTTCCAAAATCGCAGTGTCGATGTTCGCGTCGGCTTTAACGCTTTTAGTGAGCTGTCGCGTATGTTTGCCTCGGCCGTGGGCAAGCCCAAGCGTGCGATGGTTGTCTGGAACAGCGCTGTTTCCGACTGCTTTGGCGAGATCGTTGAGCACGCTCTGGTCGATGCCGGCTTTGCCGTGTCGCCGCTCGTCTTCGAGGTTTCGCCTGCCGGTGCTACGCTGGCCGATGCCGATGCTATCTTTGGCGCCCTGTCTGCCAACGGCGTTACCTGCGACGATCTGGTTGTCGCCGTTGGCGATGCCGCAACCTGCTCGGTTGTTAGCTGGTGCGCCAACCAGTGGTGCGGCCGAACTGAGTGCGCGCTGTTGCCGACGACCTTCGACGCCATGCTCACGGTCGCGACGACCATGAAGCCGCTCGTCGCATCGTCGGCGAATGCGCATCCCGCCATCGCGTTCCGTCCCGAACCGGGCTTGGTCGTGTGCGACCTCGACCTTGTTCGCGAGGCGGACCCCGAGGACCTCAAACTCGGCTATGCGGTACTTGTTGGCACCATGCTTTCGAGCAGCAAATCCCGCTGGAATCAGTTTGCTGAGACCGTCCCCGAGATTCTCGCGGGCGAGGAGGTCGCGCTCGTCAATGCCGTCCAATGGTCTCAGACTGCCCGCAAGGACGTACTGATGGCCACGAACCCGAGCGCTCGCCATGCGCTCGATTTTGGCAAGACGGGGGAGCGTACCCTGCGCGCTTGCTTGGGCGATGCCGCTTCGCAGGTCCCTGCCTACCAGCTGTTGTCCGAGGGCATGCGCTTTGAGGCGCGCCTAGCACATGATGCCTGCGACTTCGATATCGATTGCGTCTTTGAGGTCGATGACTGCCTGGAGGACTTTGGTATCGAGGAGCTTGCCTTCGATCTGGAGCCTGCCGCATATATCGAGGAGTTCCGCAGGCAGCAGTTTGTCCGTTCGAACCGCAGTATGTTGCCGCTGCCCGCGGCACTCGGCGCCATTCGTCTCACGAGCGTTGAGGAAGAGGTTCTTGAGCGCCATGCTCACGCCTACTTGGCTTCTCGCAAAGAACTTCTCTAAGATTTATTGACATCCATTGTCTTTCGTATCATGTTGAGGGGCGGGTTTTCAGTCGGTTGCGGATCGCATGCGATTCTGTCGTTCGGTTGAGACCCGTCCCGTCTTTATAGAGGCAACAAGAAAGGAATCTGCATGTCTGAGTTTGCTGCCGGTCCTGCCGGTCGTATCGAGCGTGTCCGTGCCCTGATGGTCGAGCGCGGCTACGATGCCATCGTGGTGCGCGACGAGGCCAACCTTCGTTGGCTCACGGGCGTGAAGGGCGTCTTCGATTACACCTTCGAGTTCCCGCACGCGGCGTTTATTACGGCTGACCAGTGCCTGTTCCATACCGACTCGCGCTACCTCAACAGCTTTGAGGAGAACACGCCCGCCGGCAGCCCTTGGGTCTACGACATGGACGAGGGTACCATCCCCGGTTGGGTCGCCGGCAAGATCGCGGCCAACAAGTGCCGCGTCTGCGCTGTCGAGGACGACATGCAGATCAACTTCTACCAGGGCATTCAGCGTGGTCTGGAGGATCGTTCCGTCGCCTGCATGCTGCCGCTGATGCATGACGACATTCGCAAGATGCGCGCCATCAAGGACGCCGAGGAGATCGAGCTCATGCGCCATGCGCAGTCGATCACCGATGCCGCCTTCCAGCATATGCTCGGCTTTATTAAGCCCGGCATGACCGAGAAGCAGGTTCGCAACGAGCTCGAGAACTTTATGTTCGCCAACGGCGCCGATAGCCTTGCCTTCGGCTCCATCGTGGCGAGTGGTCCCAACACCGCCAACCCGCATGCCGTGCCGAGCGACCGCGTGATCGAGAAGGGCGATTTCGTTCTTATGGATTACGGCGCGGGCTACTGTGATTACCGCTCCGACATGACACGCACCGTCGTGATGGGCGAGCCTACCCAGGAGCAGCTCGACCTGTACGCGCTCGTGCGCCGTACACACGAGGAGTGCGTCGCCGCCATCCATCCGGGCGTGGAGGGCAACGACATTTTCAAGCTTTCCAAGAAGATCATCGGCGATGCCGGCTATGGCGATTACTACAACCATGGTCTGGGTCACGGCGTGGGCATCGACATCCATGAGCTGCCCAACTTCAACCGCAGCAAGAACACCATCGAGGTCGGCTCGGTTATCACCATGGAGCCTGGCGTGTATCTGCCCGGCGTGGGCGGCGTGCGCCTGGAGGACTACGGCGTGGTCACCGAGAACGGCTATGAGCCCTTCACCAAGACCCCGCACGACCTGCACATTATCGATTGCTAGCTCATTTCGATAGATTTTTGGGGCGGGGTGTCCGGAGCAATTCGGGCGCCCCGCGTTCTCTTTTTATGCGCTCGCTGCAGGCGCCGTCTGCAAGTGTATAATTTCGGTCGTATGTAAATTGGACGCTTGTGCGTTCTGCCCATAACAAGAAAGGTCGCTATGCCTACCATTTCTACCGCCGACTTCAAGAACGGCCTCGGTCTCCGCATTAAGGACAAGGTCTACACCATTGTCGAGTTCCAGCATGTCAAGCCGGGCAAGGGCGGCGCGTTTGTGCGCTACAAGACCCGCGACATCAAGAGCGGCCGCGTCGTCGAGAACACCTGCAACGCCGGCACCAAGTTCGAGAGCGTCATGCTCACCACCCGTGAGTTCCAGTACCTCTACAACGATGGCGCCGACTACATCTTCATGGACAATGAGACCTATGAGCAGGTTCCTGTTCCCGAGGACATGGTGGGCGAGAACTCCAAGTGGCTGCGCGAGAACGACATTTGCCAGCTGCTCTTCGCCGACGATGAGCTCATGGGCGTGACCCCGCCGATGTTCATCGAGACCACCATCGTCCAGACCGACCCGGGCTTTAAGGGCGACACCGTCCAGGGCTCCACCAAGCCGGCCACGATCGACACCGGCGCTGTCATCCAGGTCCCCATGTACCTCAACGAGGGCGAGGTCATCAAGGTTGACACCCGCGACGGCAAGTTCGTCTCCCGCGTCTAGCAACCAACTCTTCTAGGAGGACTCATGCCCCAGGAAATCAAGATTGACGGCATCGGCATTTCGCCCGATGTTCTGACCGCCATCGTCTCGCGCGCCGTGTCCGATGTCGAGGGCATCGCCTCCGTTGGCGTCAAGGACCTTGCCACCAACCTTGTCTCCATGATGCTCTCGTCTAAGGCCCCGGCTTCCGAGCCGGCGGTCGAAGCCGAGGTCGTCGGCGACAAGCTCGCACTCACCGTGCGTGTCGTGGTGTTCTTTGGCTATCCGTTCAAGAAACTCGCCGAGGCCGTTCGCGCCGCTGTAGTCGCCGCCATCGATGCCCAGGTGGGTGTCGAGGT
>CAUGNQ010000042.1 GCA_959600835.1 uncultured Collinsella sp.
GCTTTATGTCGTGTTGATCGGCACGCTGTATGGCCTGGACTTTGGCCTGGTTGCGGCCTTGTTGGCTTCTGTGGGCTTGGCGGTAGACTACTTTGTGCTCTATGGCTACACCTTTGAGGGGCTGTTTTACGAGCCGTCCAACTGGCTGCCGTTTATCGCTTACTTTGTGGTGGGCGCCGTGTGCGGCTATGTTCAACTGCGCAACAGCGAGGCCATTCGAGTTGAGCGCGACCAAAACGAGCTCGTGCGCAATCGTAATAACTTCCTGACGCAGCTGTATCACGATGCCATCGAGGACAAGCGCGCCTACAAGCGCCAGATCGTGGGACGCCACGATAGCTTTGGCAAGATCTTTGCCGTGACACAAGAACTCGACGTGCTCAACCCGCGCGACATTTACCGCAAGTGCTGCGAGCTTTTGGGCGAGATTCTCGAAAACGATTCGGTGGCAATCTACCATGTTTCGGGCGGGGCATTTGCACGTCTGGTGGCGGCGAGTCCCGCGATTGCCGACGATGCCGCGCGCTCGCTCACGCTTGAGCAGCTCAAACCCATCTTGGGCGACGTGGGCTCATCGGGCCTGTGGGTGAATCGTGGGCTTACGCCGGGCCTTCCCATGTTTGGATACGCCATCGAGCGCGACGGTGCGCCCGCCGTGCTGATCTTCGTGCGCCGTGCGGCCGAGAATCAAATGACGCTCTATTACCAAAACCTGTTCCGTATCTTGTGCGGCCTGGTCGAAAGCGCGCTGGGACGTGCCTTTGATTATGAGGCCGTGGCGCGGGATAGGCGCTGCGTTGCCGGTACATGCGTGCTCAAGCAGGCGGCCTTTGGCCAAGAGCTCGCGGCCGAGCAGGCGCTGGCAGACAACAAGATGGGGAGCTTTGTGCTCCTGCGCGTGGTGCCGGGCATGGAGCCCATCGGCGAGCTGGTGGGCGCGATTGGCTCTGCGATCCGCGAGAGCGATGCGGCGGGCTTGGTCGATGGTGACACGCTCTACCTGCTCATGCGCCAGGCAAAGGCGTGCGATTTGCCCATTATCTGCGAGCGCCTGGCCGCGAAGCAGATTGCGGTGGAACCCGTCGATGGCGAGGACATCGTGGCGCTGCTGCAGCGCATTGGCAGCACCGGCGACGGTGAGGGGGATGCCGCTTGATCTCGCTTGTCGTAGCTGCCGTCTTGTTGCTTATCCATGCGCTGGTTTGCCTGGTGCTGTGGACGCTTATGAAGTTGGGCCTGCTGCCGGTTCGCGGGCACATGCTTGCCGTAATGGCGCTCGTGCCGTTGTGGGGCCCGCTGCTGGTAGTGCTGCTTATCGCGCGCAGCGCCGTGTTTGGCGCGGATCTTAAGGATGCCACGCTGGAATCGCTGCGCATTAACGACGAGCTGCATCGCAACATCTTGGTGCACGACCGCGATGCCGATGCGGGCGTGGTTCCGCTCGAAGAGGCGCTGATTGTCAACGACCCGGCAGACCGGCGCCGTTTAATGCTCTCCATGCTCACCGAGGAGCCCGATGCGTATTTGGCGCAGCTGCAGGCGGCCAAGCTTAACGACGACGTCGAGGTGGCGCACTATGCCGCGACGGCGGTGGCGCAGATCTCCAAGGAGTCCGATCTTAAGCTGCAACAGCTGGAGCGAGCCTTTAAGACCGACCCGAGCGAGCAAAACCTCAACGCATACTGCGATTTTCTTGGTGAATACTTGGACTCGGGTTTGGCTGAGGGCCGCGTGGCTCAGATTCAGCGCCAGCAGTATGCGCGCCTGCTTGCGCGTCGCTGCGAGCGCGAGGACTCCTTTGAGCTGCGCATTCGATACGCCACTGCCCTGGCCGATGCCGGCCAGATCGACGAAGCGCAGGCCGTGACTAACGAGCTGGTGCTCGACGCGCCAGAAGAGCAGGACGTTTGGATGCTCTGCCTTCGTCTTGCCGTGATGCGTCGCGATGGTGACGAGGTTCGCCACGTGATCGATGCGATCGATAAACAACATGTGTATTTGAGCGCCGAGAACCGCGAGGAGCTGGCATTTTGGCGCAACGGAGAGGAGGCCCGATGAGCGTGATACAGCATATCCGCGACCGTGCGGGCCATTTTCGCTGGATGGGCCTGCTTGTGGAGTGGGCTGTTTTTATTGCCATGGCGGCCGTGCTGTTGATCGAGCGCGCCGGTGTGCAGTACGGCGCCAGCCAGCATAAGCTGGGGATGCTTGCCGCCAACGATGCGGTACCGGCTGGGTCGGCGATGTTTGGCCAAAAGCCCACGTGCCTGGTCATTACCGATACTAATCAGGATGGCGTCGAGGACGTAAAAGAACAGTTCGACCAGATCCTGCTCGACATGAAGATCGCGCACCGCGACGTGGACCTTGCCCTGGACGGCGCGGATGCCATACCCTCGCTGACCTCCTACGATCGCGTGATTTTGCTTATGCCGTCGCTCGATGGACTCGGTACGCACTTGACCGACATCATGAGCTGGGTGAGCGCCGGCGGTTCGCTGATGCTCGCCATGACGCCGGATAACTCGGGCTACCTGCAGGTGATTGCTCCCAAGCTTGGTATTGAGTCGGCCGGATATGATTACGTGACGGTCGAGAGTATTGTGCCGAGTAAGGACTTTATGCTGGGAGGGGGAGAGCGCTACGACCTCTCGGACCCCTTCAATTCGTCGCTTTCTGTTTCGCTGCGCGAGACGGCGCGCGTGTGGGCGGTGACTGGCGATGCAGACACTCCGCTCATTTGGTCGAAAGACTGCGGTGGTGGGCGCACCGTGGTGTGCAATATTGGCATCTACGACAAGGTCATGCGTGGGTTCTATGCTTCGGCCATAAGCCTGCTGGGTGATACCACGGCCTATCCGGTCATCAACAGCGCCGTGTTCTATCTGGACGACTTTCCCAGTCCTGTGCCCTCGGGCGATGGCACTTATATCAAGCGTGACTACGGCCTTTCCATTGCGGATTTTTACACCAAGGTCTGGTGGCCCGATCTGCAAAAGCTCGCGCAAAAATATGGCATTCGCTATACCGGCGTGATGATCGAAAACTACGAGGACGCGGTCAACCAGACCGAGCCCGCGCGCCAACCCGATACCACGCAGTTCCGCTATTTTGGCGGCATGCTGCTGCAGATGGGCGGCGAGCTGGGCTTTCACGGCTACAACCATCAGCCGCTTGCGCTCTGGGACACCGACTATGGTACGCTGTACGTCTACAAGACCTGGAAGAACAAAGAGACGCTCGTCGCTTCGCTCAACGAACTTATCGCGTTTCAAGACGAGGTCCTGCCCAATGCTCATGGCTCGGTTTACGTGCCGCCGTCGAATATCCTTTCGGCCCGCGCGCGCAAGCTTATCGGTACCGATGTTCCGCGAATTAAGACCATTGCCAGTACCTATTTTGAGGATGGCACCGACCTGCCGTACGTGCAGGAGTTTGGCGTGGCGAGCGATGGCATTGTGGAGCAGCCGCGTATTGTTTCGGGCGGCATGGTCGACGATTCCTATATGCGCCTGGCAGCCGTGTCCGAGCTCAACATGCACTACGTGAGCACGCACTTTATGCACCCGGACGATCTGCTCGATCCCGATCGTGGTGCCAAGGAGGGCTGGGAGGTCTACAAGGGCGGCCTGGTCGACTACCTGGAGTGGCTTACCAAGTTTGCGCCCGACCTGCGGCACCAGACGGCGTCGGAGTGCTCCGGTGCCATCCAGCGCTTTTCGTCGGTGACGGTGAGCGTGGATACAAGTGCGGATGCCTGGACGCTCAGCTTGGACAATTTCCATGACGAGGTGTGGCTCATGTTCCGTGCCAACAATGGCGAGCCGGGTGCAGTCACGGGTGGCGAACTGACGCACCTTACGGGCAATCTGTATCTGCTCAAGGCAAATGATAAGACCGTGACGATCGAGCGCAAGGAGGGTGGCGACAAATGAGGATCTGCTTGGTACTCGAGGGTTGCTACCCCTATGTGCACGGCGGCGTGTCCACGTGGATGCATGGCTACATTACGGCCATGCCCGAGCACGAGTTTGTGCTGTGGGTGATTGGCGCACATGCCGAGGACCGCGGCAAGTTTGTCTACGAGCTGCCCGGCAACGTGGTCGAGGTGCACGAGGTGTTCCTGGACGATGCCCTGCGGCTTTCGGGCGAGCAGCACGAAGCCAGTTTTGACGACCGCGAGCGCGAGGCGCTGCGCCGCCTGGTGTCGCTCTCCAATCCGGACTGGGACGTGTTGTTCGATATCTTTCAGCGCCGTCGCGTGCACCCGCTCTCGTTTTTGCAGAGCCGCACGTTTATGGATATCTTTCGCGACGTGTGCCTGGCCGAGTACCCCTACACGCCCTTTGCCGATGCATTCCACACCATGCGCTCCATGCTGTTGCCCGTGCTCTACCTTCTGGGCAGCGAGGTGCCGGTGGCCGATGTGTATCACGCCATCTCGACCGGCTACGGCGGCCTGCTCGCCTGCCTGGGCTCAAGCGTTCACCAGGCTCCGGTGCTGCTGACCGAGCACGGAATTTATACACGTGAGCGCGAGGAAGAGATCATTCGCGCCGACTGGGTGGTGCCCTCGTTTAAGGACCGCTGGATTCGCTTTTTCTACCTGCTTTCGGAGGAGATCTACCGCCGCGCCTTCCGCGTGACCAGCCTATTCCACAACGCCCGCAAGACGCAGATTGATATGGGCTGCGATGCGGACAAATGCCTGGTCATCCCCAACGGCATCCAGTTCGATCGCTTTAAGGATATTCCCTTAAAGACCGATGACGGCTGGGTGGACATTGGCGCGGTGGTGCGCCTGGCGCCCATCAAGGATGTCAAGACCATGATTTATGCCTTCTTTGAGCTGCACGAGCGCCTGCCCAAGGTGCGCCTGCACATCATGGGCGGCGTGGACGACGAGGAGTACGGCGCCGAGTGCCACGCGCTGGTCGAAACCCTGGGCGTGCGCGACCTGATCTTTACCGGCCGCGTCAACGTGGTCGAGTACATGGAAAAGCTCGACTTTACCATTTTGACGAGCATCTCCGAGGGCCAGCCGCTCAGCGTGCTGGAGTCGCTTGCAGCGTGCCGTCCCTGCGTGACGACTGAGGTGGGCTGCTGTCGCGAGCTTCTCGAAGGCGCCCCGAGCGACGACTTTGGCGTGGCGGGTTTTGTGACGCCGCCTATGTATCGCAAGGGCTTGGCCGATGCCATGGAACGCATGTGCACAAGCCGCGCCCGCCGTATCGAGATGGGGGAGCGCGGCCAGCGTCGCGTTGCCACGTACTTCTTGCACGAGCAGATGCTCGCCAACTATCGCGCGCTGTACGACGAGACGGCATGTGCGTTTAACCTGCCCAGAGAGGGGGAGTAGCCGGTGGCCGGAATTGGTTTTGAGCTCAAGCGCCTGTTTAGGCGCAAGGGCCTGTTTGCCACGATGCGCGCTTACGGCTACGCCGGCATTGTGTGCACGGGCCCCATGCTGTTGGGCGTTCTGCTCCAGGTGGGTATCTTGGTGCTGTGCGGTTTGTGGGGTGTGGGCCGTGCCAACCAGGATCTGCTGGTGTGCATGGTGACCTACACACTGCTGGCCTCGCTTACGCTCACGAGCTTTTTCTCCATGCCGGTCACGCGCTTTTTGGCTGATATGTTGTTTGCCGAGCGCGAGGACGAGATTCTGCCTTCGTTTTGGGGCTCCAACGCCATCATGCTCGTTGCGGGCACGGTGCTCTACGGTGTCTTTTTGCTGTTCTCGGGCGCCACACTGCTGCAGGGACTGCTGTGCCTGTGGCTGTTCAACATTATGATCGTCAACTGGAACGGCATGAGTTACCTCACGGCCATCAAGGATTACCGCGGTATCCTGTGCAGCTTTGCGGCTGCCATTGGCGTGGCGTGCCTGTGCGCCCTGGCCGCGCTGGCGCTGGGACTGCCGCCTGTCGAGGGCCTTTTGGCGTCAATTGCTCTGGGCTACGGCGTCATGCTCGCCTGGGACGTGGTACTGCTGTACCGGTATTTTCCGCAGAGCGACCGCAGCCCCTGGCCCTTTTTGCAGTGGCTCGATCAGTTTATGCCGCTGGCGCTCACGGGCCTGTTAACCAATCTGGGACTCTTTGCGCACCTGGTGATTATTTGGGCCGGTCCTATTGGCGTGCAGGTCAAGGGCTTGTTTTATGGCGCGCCCTACTACGATGTGCCGGCGCTCATCGCGTTTTTGACGATCCTGGTCACGACCGTCAACTTTGTGGTCTCGGTCGAGGTCAATTTCTATCCGCGCTACCGCGACTACTACAGCCTGTTCAACGACGGCGGCGTGGTGGGCGACATTGTGGTGGCAGAGGAGGGGATGCTCTCCACGCTCAACAGCGAACTGCGCTTTTGCGCGCTCAAACAGTTGTTTGTGACCGCGGCGGTCATCTCGCTCGAGACCACGGTGCTCTCGGCCCTACCGCTGGGCTTTATCAACCTGATGCACGGGTATTTTCGTACTCTGTGCGTGGGCTATGGCCTGTATGCCGTGGGCAATACGGTGATGCTCATCTTGCTGTACTTTACCGACTACAAGGGGGCCGTGCTGGCCTCGGGGCTGTTTGCCAGTGTGGCCGGGCTGGCGACTGCCGTGTCGTTGCTTTTGCCGCAGCAGTTTTACGGCTTTGGCTTTTTGTTGGGTGCGGCGGTGTTTTTTATCGTGGCGCTGCTGCGGCTCGATACCTATACCGCCAACTTGCCGTATCGTATCCTGAGCCAGCAGCCCATTGTGGCGACCGACAAGACGGGCTGGTTTACCGAACTTGGCCGGGTGCTCGACCGTGTTGAGCAATGCTACGAGGACAAGCGCGCGGGCGGTGAGCCGCGCAGTGCGTTTGAACGTATGGTGGTTCGCCTGTATCAAAAACATTGGGGAGGTTCTGATGATCGATAAGTTGATGTCTCGCCGCTGCCTGATCGAGGCGGCTGCCGGCGCGCTGTTGCTTTCGGGCTGTTCGTCTCAGGACGAATCCTCGACTAAAAAGGTCAAAAAGCAGGACAAGATTAAAAAGGCCGAGGCCTCCGACCAGTCCAAGCACCTGCGCGATAAAGACGAGCTGTACGAGGTCTACGACGACTCGGGTATTGTGACCATGTATCTGACGGTCTCGCGCGGCAACAGCTCCGAGAACACCGACCACAGTTGGGCCGAGATCAACACGTACTCGGTGTATGACTATGCCGACATGGGCGTGACGCGCTATCAGGTTATGGGCCTGCTGCAGCCGGGCGACGAAGACGGCCCGGTGGCCGGCGAGGTTGGCTATGGCGAGGAAGCGCCCAATGCCACCGTGCAGGTGCGAGGTCAGACATCGAGCATGAACTCGCAAAAGAATTACAAGGTGGAGCTCAAAAAGGGCAAGGGTACCTGGCGCCAACAGCGCGCGATTGCACTCAACAAGCACATGGGCGAGGGTATGCGTTTTCGCAACAAGATGGCCTACGACCTTATCCGTGGGATTCCCCAGATGATGGGCCTGCGCACACAGTTTGTGCATCTGTGGGTGTGCGACCAGACCGAAAAGTCCAACGACACCTTTGAGGACTACGGCCTGTTTACGCAGGTGGAGCAGCTCAACAAGACGGCGCTTAAGGCGCACGGCTTGGATAAGAACGGGCATCTGTATAAGGTGAACAGCTTCGATTACCATCGCTACGAGGACACCATTAAGCTCGCCGACGATCCCGACTACAACCAGGCAAGCTTTGAGGGCATGCTCGAGATTAAGGGCGATTCGGACCACACCAAGCTCATCGAGATGCTCGATGCACTCAACGACGAATCGCAAAAGATCGATGACGTGCTCGACACCTACTTTGATACCGAAAATCTGGTCTATTGGCTGGCGTTTCAGATCCTGACGGGCAACTGCGATACGCAGAACCGTAACTGCTATCTGTACAGCCCTCTCAACTCAAATACCTGGTACTTTTTAGATTGGGATAACGACGGCATGCTGCGTAAGCTGGAGCTTTCTCTTACCGGGTTTTCGGACTACGCGAGCTGGGAGCGCGGTGCAAGCAACTACTGGGGCAACGTACTGTTCAATCGTGCGCTGCGCAGCAAATCGTTCCGCAGCGAGCTCGACCGCGCCGTCAAGGACCTGCGTTCGTATATGACCGAGGCATGCCTGAGCAAGATGATCAAGCACTACCGCGAGGTTACTGAATCGCTAGTCTTTGCTTCGCCCGATATCGACCATCTGCCTGTCACCAAGGACCAATACGAGCAGATCGCCGCGGCGATTCCCTCCGAGATCGAGGAGAACTACAAGAGCTTTCGCGAGAGTTTTAAAAAGCCCATGCCGTTCTACATCGGCGTGCCGCAGATCGATAACGGTAAGCTGCGTATGAACTGGGATGCGTCCTACGACTTTGAGGCGCGCGACATTCGCTACACTGTGGAGCTTGCTCGTGACTATGCCATTAGCGACGTGGTCTTTAAGGCCGAGGACGTGCTGCTTCCCGAGGTGACCTGCGATGCGCCCGATGCCGGCCAGTATTTTGTGCGCGTGCGTGCCACCAACTCCGACGGTTATAGGCAAGATGCGTTTGACTACTATGTGACCGACGACGGCAAGCACTACGGCATGAAGTGTTTTTACGTGCAAGACGGCGGTAAGGTCGTGGAGGACACGTATGAGGAGGGCTAGCGCGCTGCTTGAGCGCTTGGCGGCTCCGCCTGTGCGTACCACGCAGGAGCGTTACCGCCACGAGCTCAAATATCTCATTAACGAGGGCGAGCACTCCGCGCTTGCCTGTCGCATGGCGCCGGTTTTTAAACTGGACAAGCATGCGCGGGCGGGTGGTTACACCATTCGCAGCCTGTATTTTGACGACTACTGCAACTCGGCCTACGAGGAAAAAGACGCCGGTATTCTCATGCGCAAAAAGTATCGCGTGCGCATCTATAACGGCAGCGACAAGGTGATTAAGCTCGAGCGCAAAAAGAAGTTCGGCAGCTGGATCTACAAGGAGGACGCGCCGCTCACGCGCGGCGAGTTTGAGCAGATTCTGGCCGGCGACTACGACTTTTTGCTGAGGAGCCCCTATCCGCTCTGCCGCGAGTTCTACATCGAGTGCATCTGCAACATGATGCGCCCGCGGACCATCGTGGACTACGAGCGCGAGCCGTGGGTGATGGATGAGGGCACCGTGCGCATTACGTTTGACATGAACGTGCGTGCCGCGGTGGGAAGCTTCGATATCTTTGACGCGACGCTGCCCGCGCTGCCGGTCCTGGAGCCCGGCAAGCTGGTGATGGAGGTCAAGTTTACGGAGTTTTGCCCGCAGCTGGTGCGCGATATGGTGCCGCCGGGCGCAGCCGAGCTTACGGCGGTCTCCAAGTACTGCCTGTGCTACGACAAGACCGCCTACCTTCGCGGATTTAACTACTGGGAATCGGATTTTGGGAACCGAGGGGATATTTAGACCATGAGCACCAGGGACTTTTTTAAGAACTCCGTTTTGGAGGCGTTTGGCCAGGTCGACCCTGCCAAGATCGGCCTTTCGCTGCTCGTGGCGCTCGCCATGGGCATCCTGATCTATTACGTGTACAAGCGCTTTTTTACCGGCGTGGTGTATTCGCGCAGCTTTGCCGTGACGCTCGTGGGCATGTGCGTGCTCACCTGCATGGTCACGCTCGCGATCTCGACGAACGTGGTCATCTCGCTCGGTATGGTCGGTGCTCTGTCTATTGTCCGCTATCGTACGGCGGTCAAGGACCCGCTCGACCTGCTGTATCTGTTTTGGGCTATTACCACGGGCATTACGGCCGGCGCCGGCATGTATGCGCTCGTGGGGCTCACGGCGGTGGTGATCGTGGTGATGATCGCCGGCTTTGCGAGCCACCAGGACAAGTCGCGCGTGTACATGATGGTCATTCACTACACGGGCCAGACCACCGGCGACGATATCGTGCGTGCATTTGGGCGCACCAAGTTCACCGTTAAGTCCAAGACTATGCGCGGCGACAAAGTCGAGATGGCCGTGGAGGTATTCTCGGACGGCGTGGACATGCCCTATGCCGACGCGATTCGCACGCTCGATGGCGTTGAGGACCTGACCCTCATCCAGTACAACGGCGAGTATCATGGATAACTATGTTCCGGTGTTCTAACGAACGCCGGACCGCTCGACGCTGCGCGGGCATCTGCCGGGCGATCTGCCGCTCAAACCGTCGCTCGCGTACATGAAGTACGCTTCGCTCCTCTTTCGCGGCACCTCGCCACGGCAGCTGCCCGCTCGCTGACGTTTGCTCGACCAGGATGGGCATATTTGGTTCGGTTTAAATTGATTTATTATGCCGACTTGGGCTGGGTATGATGGTGCAAACGATTGCAAGATAAAGGGGTGCTCGTGGTAAAGATGAAAGATGTGGCCGAGCTAGCGGGCGTTTCGAGCGCCGCCGTCTCGCGCTACCTCAACGGTGGATATATCTCGGCGGACAAGGCCGAGCGCATTAAGCAGGCGATTGAGCTGACCGGATACGTGCGGTCCAACCAGGCCCGCGCGCTGCGCACCGGCTCCACCAAGCTCATCGGCGTCATCGTGCCCAAGATCAACTCGGAATCCGTGAGCCGCATTACTGCGGGTATCGGTCAGGTGCTCGGTCGCCGCGGGTACCAGATGCTGCTCGCGAATACTGACAACGTGGCCGAGCGCGAGCTCGAGTATCTCGACTTGTTCCAGAACCACCCGGTCGATGGCATCGTGCTCGTGGCAACCATGATTACCGATGAGCACCGTGCGGCCATTGCGTCTTGCCGTGTACCCATTGTGCTGATCGGCCAAAACGTCGAGGGCGCGGCTTGCGTCTACCATGACGATTACGAGGCTGCCTTTGAGCTGGGCCAGGCGCTTGCGACGCATGTTGAGGGCAAGATTGCCTATATCGGTGTTACCGAGGAAGACCGTGCCGCCGGTTACGACCGTCGTCGTGGTTTTGAAGCTGGTCTGGGCGCCGCGGGCGTTGTGCTCGATCCCGATTTGATTCGCTGCGGGTCCTTTACCCTCGATTCCGGCTATCGTGCGTCGCGCGAGCTGCTGGGCGAAGTGCCGGATGTTTCGTTTATCGCGTGCGCGACCGACACTATGGCGGCCGGCGCCCTGCGCGCTCTTGACGAGGCGCGCGGCATGGGCGAGGGCGTGCGTCGCGTGAGCGGTTTTGGCGACAACGCATTTTTGCGCGCGCTGACGGGCGGCATTCCCACCGTGCATTACGGTTACCTGACCAGTGGCGTCGAGGCGACCAATATGTTGCTCAACACGCTCGATGGCGTGGAGGGGGAGAGCGGCCTCAAGACGCTCAAGCTCGGACATCAGCTGATGAATGTCTAGGCTTTGGGCATGTCTGCCGGCCTTTGATTCCCTGTTTTTGGCTCAAAACCACCTTTCACCGTCAAATATCTACCGTTTACCGCTAATGAAAACGATTACAGCTATATATAACTGAAAACGATTACAGTGTAAGTGTCAAAGATGGCCGGGTGCAGATGCGCCCGTTGGAGGAAAGGGAAGTCATGGACTACCGCAAATCAGCCCAAGAGGTGCTCGACAACGTCGGTGGCGCCGACAACGTTGTTTCGGCCGCACACTGCGCCACGCGTCTGCGCCTGGTGATTGCCGATAACGCCAAGGTTGACAAGGAGGCCATCGAGAATATCGACGGCGCCAAGGGCGTCTTTGAGGCCCAAGGCCAGCTCCAGATTATTTTTGGCACTGGCACCGTCAACAAGGTCTACGAAGAGTTCATCGCGCTTAGCGGCGTCGAGGCTGCCACCAAAGCCGAGGTTAAGGAGGCCGCGGCACAGCAGCAGAACATCTTTATGCGTGCCATTAAGGTGCTCGGCGACGTTTTTGTCCCCATCATCCCCGCCATCGTGGCTTCGGGCCTGCTGCTGGGAATCATGAGCGCGCTCAACTTTATGGCCTCCAACGGTTTTATCGCGCTCGACACCAATAACTTTATCTACAAGATCGCCGACCTGGTCTCGGGCACGTCCTTTGGCATTCTGCAGATCCTGATCGGCTACTCCGCGGCTAAGGCCTTTGGCGCTAACCCGTATTTGGGCGCCGTCGTCGGAGGTGCGTTCATCAACTCCTCGCTGCAGAGCGCCTACACGGTTGCCTCCGAGGGCGTGCAGACCATGGTCACCGTCATTCCCGGCGTGTACGGCTTTGAGTGGGTCGGTTATCAGGGCCACGTTATCCCCATCGTTATCGCCTGCGCCATACTCGCCTTCCTCGAGAAGCGTCTCCACAAGGTTGTCCCCGAGATGTTCGACCTCTTTGTGACCCCGCTCGTCTCGGTGTTCGTTACCGTGCTCGTGACCTTCGTTGCCGTCGGTCCCATCTTCGTGTGGGCCGAGAACGCCATCCTCGGTCTGATTCAGGCCCTGCTCACCCTGCCCTTTGGTATCGGTTCCTTTATCGTCGGCCTGTTCTATGCCCCCACGGTCGTTACCGGTATCCACCAGATGTACACCGCCATCGACCTGGGTCAGCTCGCCCAGTACGGCGTAACCTATTGGCTGCCCATCGCCAGTGCCGCTAACATCGCCCAGGGTGGTGCCGCACTCGCCGTTGCCTTTAAGACCCGCGATGCCAAGATCAAGGGCCTGGCGCTTCCTTCGGCCCTGTCCGCCTTCATGGGTATTACCGAGCCTGCCATCTTTGGTGTGAACCTGCGCTTCTTTAAGCCCTTCATCGCCGGCTGCATCGGCGGTGGTTGCGGTGCCCTGGTCTGCGCGCTTACTTCGCTGGCTGCCTCCGGCACGGGCGTTACCGGTATCTTCGGTATCCTGCTGTGCCTGGCCCAGCCCGTGCAGTATGCGATCATGTTTGCGGTTGCCGCGCTGGTTTCCTTTGCCGTCTCGTTTGTCCTGTACAAGGATGAGCCCAAGGCTTCCGAGCAGGCGTAAGAGCTTTTGATTGAGGGGATGCCCGCGGGTTGTATGCTCGCGGGCGTTTCCCGTATCCGGTGCCGATCTCTGGTGCCTTGTTACTTTCGATCCGTTAGGACTTTGATATGTCTAATGCACTTGGTCGCGACCTTGCAAAGTTGGTTGCCGCGGTTGATGCTGCCGCCTCTGAGTGTGGTCATGGCGCGTATGGCCAACACTTCCATATTATGCCGCCGGCGGGTTGGCTCAACGACCCCAACGGTCTTTGCCAAGCGGGCGGCGTGTTCCACGCTTATTTTCAATATGCGCCCTTTGATGTCGAGGGTGGCGTTAAGGTCTGGGGCCATGCGACGAGTCGCGACCTTATGACGTGGGATTACGTTGGCGCCCCGCTGCTGCCCGACGAGTCGTTCGATTGTCACGGTGTGTATTCGGGCTCCGCGCTTGCCGAAGACGGTCGCATTCGCGTACTTTATACGGGCAACGTTAAGCTTTCCGATGCGGACGGCACGTACGATTACGTCAATACCGGTCGACGAGCCGATACCGTCTATGTGGAGAGCACCGACGGCCAGGCGTTCGGCGCCAAGCGTGTGGTGCTGACTTCCGAGGATTATCCCGAGGATTTGACCTGCCATGTGCGCGACCCCAAGGTGTGGCGTGACGTGGACGGGCGTTATCACATGGTGCTGGGCGCGCGTCGTCGCGTCGACGGTCCGCATGTCGAGAGCCGTTTTTGCGCCATGCATGGCGAGGGCGCCGGTCGCGATGTGGGCGAGATCTTGGTGTACGGCTCGGCTGACATGCTTAGTTGGGAGCTCGAGAATCGCGTGTCTACGCCCGAGCGCTTTGGCTTTATGTGGGAGTGCCCCAGCTATATCGAGCTCGATGCGAAAGGCGGTGCACCGGCGAAGTGGCTGTCCTTCTCTCCCCAAGGGCTCGAGAGCGGTCGTTGGGACCGCGGCAATGTGTATGCAGCGGGCTACATGCCCGTTACGGGTGACATTACGGCTGGCAAGGACGCTTATGATCTGGGCGAGTTCCGCCTGTGGGACGCAGGTTTTGACTTCTATGCGCCGCAGGAGTTCACGGCCGAGGACGGTCGCCATATTCTAATCGGCTGGATGGGCATGCCCGATGAGCCGACCTATGGCAACGACCCCACCGTGGCGTGCGGCTGGCAGCACTGCATGACGGTGCCGCGTGAGCTTACGGTCGGTGCTGGCGGCGTGGTACTGCAGCAGCCGGCGCGCGAGATCGAGCACCATTATGCCTCGGTGCGTGTGGGGGAGGGCTCGTTGGAGGTTGCCGGCGATACCTGCTTTGACGTTATTGTTGCCGGTGTCGACGGCGCTTTTAGTGCGACCGTTGATGGCGAGCTGAAGCTGGCGTTTGTGCCCGCCGAGGGTGAACTGCCCGCGCGCTTTGAGATGCGCTTTACCGACGAGGCCCGTACGGCGGCCGGCTGCGGTCGCGCGGTGCGTTGGGAACCGGTCGACGAGGTTCGAAACGTACGCATCGTCGGCGACGCTTCTTCGGTTGAGGTGTTTGTAAACGATGGCGCGCTCGTGTTTTCGACGCGCATCTATCCCGAGGCCTATGGCGTGACCGTTGACGCCGTCGGCGCGAGCGTGACCTACCACGCGCTCAACATCTAGCGATTCGCCGCATATCGGCGCTATACTGCAGCCGTTGCCCACGATGCGGGAAACACCCGCATCGTGGGTTTTTGTTTTGAAGGGACGGTGCCGTGTGGATGTACAGCAGCTAGAAGAGGCTTGGGCTTTGAGGGCCGGTGCGCGTGAGGCGCGTCTTGTCTCGGCCTCGCATGTGCCGGCGGCGCTGTCGATGCTGGGGATTGTGCGGCCCGGCGATCGCTTGGTGGCCTTTGCGGACGACTTTGCCGATGTGTTTGCCTGCGGCTTTGATGGCTGCGATGTTGCGCTGGTGGGGGAGCCCGCGGCTGCGGCGTTTGCTGCTGCGTCCGAGGGCTTTGATGCTTCGTTTGATGCCGAGGGGCCGCACCTGTGGTGGTTCGTCAACTCCATCGGCGGGTTTGGTCTGCGTGTGCCCGACCTTCGCGCTCTGGGCCGCGCGTCTCGTGAGTCGCACGCGCTGCTGGTTGTGGACAACACGGTGGCGTCGGCTTTTGGCTGCGATCCACTGCGGCTGGGTGCTGCGCTGTCGCTCGAGGCGCTCGATCGCGCGTGCGCCGGCAAGGCTCCGCGCAAGCTCGTTGCCGCTTCGGTGGCACGCTCACAGCTCAAGCGCCATCGCGTGGATGCCGCTGCCGAGCGCGCGCATGTCCTGCTTGAGGGCTGCGGATTGGCTGCGCTCGACTTGTCCTCCGATGAGGCTGAGGTTCTAGAGCACGAGCTCGACACACTCGACACCCGCATGCAGGAACACTTCGACCGTGCACGTGCGCTGGCCGAGTATTTGGCTGCCAATGAGATGGTGCGCAACGTGCGTTATCCCGGGCTGACCTCGCATCCCGACCATGCCATCGCGACTGGCATCCTGGAGCACGGTTTTGGCCCGGCAGTAGAGTTTGACCTGATGGGCTACATTGCGGGCGAATTCTTCAGCATGCTGCCGGACGAATTCCGCACATCGCCTGCCGGCGGCCCAACAACGCGCCTTTCGGCCCCACGCGGCAAGCAGGGGAGCACCATCCGCCTCTTCGCCGGCACCGACGACCCCCTGGTCGTAGCGTCCACCCTAGACAACGCCCTCCGCAACTAGCTAAATCATCCTCGACTCAATAAGTTGCGGTGAAATATGGATTGATTTACGGCTTTAACCGCATAAACAGTCCCTATTTCACCGCAACTTATGAGAAGAGATTGTGCGGCTAAAAAGCCCCGTCCCAAATTAGCTACTCTTTGATGCTGGCGATGAGGGCGTCGGCGCGGGTTGCTATGACGTCGTTGATTTCTGCCTGCAGGGTTTCGTAGACTTCGATGGCGCGCTTGCCGGCGGGGGTGAGCGATGATCCGCGGGCGCCGTCGCGCTCGATGAGCTTGCAGTCTAGCTGCCCTTCAGCCTCGTTCACAATGCGCCAAGCCTTGGAATACGCCATGCCCATGCTCTTGGCGGCACGGTTGAGCGAGTGGTCGCGGGCAATACCCTGCAGCAGCAAGACGCAGCCATGGCCAAACACACCCGGCAGATCCTTGTCGCACGCTTGAATGACCAACTTTGCCGTCGTCTTGTACTCCATGTGCTCCACGTCTTTCCGCTAAAGTGTTTGCTGGGCAAACGCAAAGCCTGCGTCAAACCCTCGTGTGCTCTTCTTAAATCATGCATTGTAGCAGTCAAAGTGCGTTAAGATACTTCCCCAGTATTGGGCGCCCAAGGTTGGGCTGGGTCCTACGAGGCCTGCAGCCGACCGGTCGCATGGAAAAAGGAGAAACATGGCTACGTTCTTTCCCGGTGAGTCCCACACGTTTTCGGAGTATCTGCTGGTTCCTGGTTACTCGTCCTCGCAGTGCATCCCCAACAACGTCTCTCTTAAGACGCCGCTAACCCGTTTCAAGCGCGGTGAGAAGCCGGCAATCACCCTGAACATCCCCATGGTTTCCGCCATCATGCAGTCCGTCTCGGGCGTCGACATGGGTGTCGCGCTCGCTACCGAGGGTGGCCTGTCCTTCATTTACGGTTCCCAGACCCCCGAGTCCGAGGCCGCTATGGTCAAGGCCGTTAAGGATCACAAGGCTGGCTTCGTTCAGTCCGATTCCACACTGACCCCCGACATGACCATGGAGCAGGTCATCGAGCTCAAGGAGAAGACCGGCCACTCCACCATGCCGGTTACCGACGACGGCACCCCCAAGGGCAAGCTCCTGGGTATCGTTACCAGCCGTGACTATCGCCCCAGCCGCGATGACCACCAGAAGAAGGTCGCCGAGTTCATGACCCCGCGCGAGCAGCTCATCGTGGGCGACAAGAACATCAGCCTCAAGGTTGCAAACGACGTCATCTGGGACAACAAGCTCAACGCTCTGCCCATTGTCGACGACAACGATCACCTCATGGGCATCGTCTTCCGCAAGGACTACGACAGCCACAAGACCAACCCCAACGAGCTGCTCGACGGCGATAAGCGCTACATGGTCGGCGCCGGTATCAACACCCGCGACTATGCCGAGCGCGTGCCGCTGCTCATCGAGGCCGGTGCCGACGTCCTATGCATCGACTCTTCCGAGGGCTTCAGCGAGTGGCAGAAGCGCACCATCGAGTGGATCCGCGCCAACTACGGCGAGGACGTCAAGGTCGGTGCCGGTAACGTCGTCGACGCCGAGGGCTTCCGCTTCCTGGCCGACTGCGGTGCCGACTTCATCAAGGTCGGTATCGGTGGCGGCTCCATCTGCATCACCCGTGAGACCAAGGGTATCGGCCGTGGCCAGGCCACCGCGCTGATCGACGTCTGCCGCGCCCGTGACGAGTACTATGAGGAGACCGGCGTCTACGTGCCCGTGTGCTCCGACGGCGGCATTGTCTACGACTACCACATGACGCTCGCCCTTGCCATGGGTGCCGACTTTATGATGCTGGGCCGCTACTTCGCCCGCTTTGACGAGAGCCCGACCGAGCGCGTCAACGTCAACGGCCAGTACATGAAGGAGTACTGGGGCGAGGGTTCTGCGCGTGCCCGTAACTGGCAGCGCTACGACCTGGGCGGCGCCGCGAAGCTCAGCTTTGTCGAGGGCGTTGACTCCTACGTTCCCTACGCCGGCTCCCTCAAGGACGGCGTGGGCGGCACGCTCTATAAGGTCAAGTCCACGATGTGCAACTGCGGTGCCCTCTCGATCCCCGAGCTCCAGGAAAAGGCACGCCTGACCCTGGTAAGCTCGACCTCGATCGTCGAAGGCGGAGCCCACGACGTCGTAGTCAAGGACTCCCAACAGAGCGTAACGTATCGATAAGATAAGACCTGCACATAAAGGTTGAGCCTCAACCACGTTATTTAGATAAAGCGAGATGCCTGCAAGTCGCAGGCATCTCGCTTGTTGTATTTGCTATCATCAGTCGAGTTAACGATGTGGCGGGGCGTTCTTATCTTTGCTCGCTGCAAGTTCCGCACGAGCCGAAGAGCACTTAATGTGCTCTTCGTGCGAGCAGGACTGTCCGCAG
>CAUGNQ010000043.1 GCA_959600835.1 uncultured Collinsella sp.
TCGGACAGTCCTGACTCGCCCGGAGAGCACATTAAGTGCTCTCCGGCTCGTGCGGAACTCGCGATCGACCTTATGCCCCGCCCCTCGGGACTAAGGATACATGGTAGAGGCGCTCGTGCTGCAAAATTCATGAGCTGGTGACCTATTCTGCGTCCCAGGTCGGCTCATCTTCACCACCGGTTAATAAAAAAGAGGTACCGGTTGGTCCGGTACCTCTTTTGGTGCGTTTCGATTTGGCTGTAGCTTTTGCCGCTAGCTTACAGGCCGCAGGCTGCTTTGAGTTCTTCGACTCGGTCGGTATTCTCCCAGGTGAAGTCGGCGTCTTCGCGGCCGAAGTGGCCGTAGGCTGCCGTCTTCTCGTAGATCGGTCGACGCAGGTCCAGGTCGCGGATGATTGCGCCCGGGCGCAGGTCGAAGGTCTTCTCGACGGCCTCGACGATCTTGTCCTCGGCAACATGCACGGTACCGAAGGTGTCGACCATGATTGAGAGGGGCTTGGAAACGCCGATGGCGTAGGCGAGCTCGACTTCACAGCGGTCGGCCAGACCGGCGGCGACCACGTTCTTAGCGACCCAGCGCGCGGCATACGCGGCGGAACGGTCGACCTTGGTGCAGTCCTTGCCGCTAAAGGCGCCACCGCCGTGACGGCCGTAGCCGCCGTAGGTGTCGACGATGATCTTGCGGCCGGTGAGGCCCGTGTCGCCCATGGGGCCGCCCACGACAAAGCGACCGGTGGGGTTCACGTAGATCTCCGCGTTGTCCCACGGCATGTTCTCGGCGGCCATGACCGGGGTGATGACGTGCTCGATGAGGTCGGCCTTGATCTTGCCCATGTCCTCGATCTCGGCGGCGTGCTGCGTGGAGATGACGATGGTCGTGACCTCGACGGGCTTGCCTTCCTCGTAGCGCACGGTGACCTGGGTCTTGCCGTCGGGACGCAGATAGGCGAGGGTACCGTCGTGACGCACGGCGGCCAGGCGCTCGGCCAGGCGGCTTGCCAGGTAGTGTGGCATGGGCATGAGGGTCTTGGTCTCGTTGGAGGCATAACCGAACATCATGCCCTGGTCGCCGGCACCGATCAGGTCGATCGGGTCGGTGGTAGCGCCGGTCTGGGTCTCGAAGGACTCGTCGACGCCCTGGGCGATATCGGGCGACTGCTCGTGGATGAGGCTCATAACGCCGCAGGTGTCGCAGTCAAAACCGAACTTGGCGCGGTTGTAGCCAATGCGGCGGATGACGCCGCGGGCGATTTCCTGTACGTCGACGTAGGCCTGGGTGCGAATCTCGCCGGCGACGATGACCGTGCCGGTGGTCACGAGGGTCTCGCAGGCGCAGCGGACGTTCTCTACGTTGGCGGGCACACCGTTGGGCGCAATATAGCCCTGCTCCTGCAGCTCTATTTCTTTGGCGAGGATTGCGTCGAGGACGGCGTCGCTGATCTGGTCAGCGATCTTATCGGGATGACCTTCGGTCACCGACTCCGACGTAAAAACAAAGGACCCGTGTTGGGGTGGGATGGAACGAAGTTCTTCTGACATGATTGTCCTTTCAAAAACGTGTCCCGGCGACCGTTACCATTCCGCCGGGCTCTCTATGCAAGGGCACATCATAGCGCGTAAATCAAACATTCACACCCTTTCCGCACCTACTCTTTGGGGACGGACTTAAATGACCAGCCTTACCTAAGTGCCGACAGGTTGCCCAAAGACTGATCATTTAAGTCTGTCCCCAATGACTGGGTCGGTGCCCTTTGTGCGGAGGTGGGCATTGTTGCTTTATACTGATGCGGTTAGACATCCATCCTGCAATCGAGGAGATTTCCATGGCATCAGACGTTCGCGTCCGCTTTGCACCCTCACCGACGGGCAAGCTGCACATCGGCGGCGCCCGCACCGCTATCTATAACTGGGCTTTCGCCCGTGCAAACGGCGGCACGTTCATCCTGCGCATCGACGACACCGACCCCACCCGCTCTACCGACGAGAACACGCAGATTATCCTGCGCGCCATGCGTTGGCTGGGCCTGGACTGGGACGAGGGTCCCGAGGTTGGCGGCGACTTTGGCCCCTACGCCCAGACCGAGCGCCTGGACCTGTACAAGCAGGCCGCCCAGAAGCTCTGGGACGAGGGCAAGGCCTATCCCTGCTTCTGCACCAAGGAGCAGCTCGACGCCGACCGTAAGGCCGCGCAGGAGCGCAAGGACCCCTTCCAGGGCTATCAGCGCCGTTGCCGCGATCTTGATCCTGAGGAGGCCCGCCGCCGCATCGAGGCCGGCGAGTCTTACGTCCTCCGCATCAAGGTGCCCGAGGACCGCGGCGACGTCGTTATCCACGACGCCGTCCACGGCGAGGTGACCTTCGACGCCAAGGAGCTCGACGACTTCGTCATCTTCCGCTCCGACGGCACGCCCACGTATAACTTCGCGACCGTCGTCGACGACGCCATGATGAAGATCACCCACGTCATCCGCGGCGACGACCATCTGTCCAACACCCCGCGCCAGGTCATGGTCTACGAGGCCCTCGGTGCGCCCGTGCCCACGTTCGCCCACATCTCCATGATCCTGGGCGCCGACGGCAAGAAGCTCTCCAAGCGCCACGGCGCCACCTCGGTGGAGGAGTACCGCGACGCCGGCTACCTGTCCGACGCCTTCGTCAACTACTTGGCGCTGCTCGGCTGGTCGCTCGACGGCGAGACCACGATCATCCCGCGCGATGTCCTGGCCAGTAAGTTCTCGCTCGACCGCATCTCCAAGAATCCGGCGACCTTCGACCCCAAGAAGCTCGACTGGGTCAATGCCGAGTACATCAACGGCATGTCCGATGCCCAGTTTGCCGACGAGATCATGGTCCCCGAGCTGCACGAGGCGGGTCTCATCGAGGGCAACGTCGAGTACGGTGAGGATTGGATCGATGCGCTTGCTGCCATCGTTAAGCCGCGCACCAAGATGCCTGCCGACGCCGTGACCGTCGCTGCTCCCATCTTTGCTACGGCCGAGACGCTCGAGTATGACGAGAAATCTGTTAACAAGGGCCTGGCCAAGGAAGGCATGGGCGCCATTCTCGATGCCGCCAAGGCCGCGCTCGAGGGCGTGGACGAGTGGACGGCTGCCAACATCGACGCCGCGCTTGAGCCGCTGCCCGAGCAGATGGACCTTAAGAAGCGCGTGGTGTTCCAGGCCGTGCGCGTCGCCGTCTGCGGCAACATGGTGAGCCCCCCGCTGGGCGAGACCATGGCGCTCGTCGGCCGCGACGACTGCCTGGCGCGCATCGACCGCGCCCGCACGATGGCGCTGTAATCGCTGCGCAAACGTTTGTATCCGAGCCCCGTTCACCCGAGCGGGGCTCTTGTTTCTGTACCGATGAGTGGGTTGCTGGGACAAAATAATCAGTAGTGTTTGTCCCATGTTCGAGTGACGCAACGAGCTCGACACTCGTATCGGCTATGGGACAAACTCTACTGATTATTTTGTCCCACCCCTTTCAGGTCCGTTCGTTAGAGGTGGTGTATGGCTCAACAACTGTCGCTGTTTGGTTCGCCGGAACCGGAGGAAGCTCCGGTGAAGCCCAAGCCTGCCGCTGCCTCGGCTCAGTCTAAGCCTGCGCCCGAGCCCCCTGCCGCCTACGCGAGCGTGGTCCTCGACATCCCCACCCGTGCGCTGTCGGAACCGTTTGCTTACGGCATCCCCGAGTCCCTTGCCAACGAGGTCCAGATCGGATCCACAGTCCTGGTCCACTTTGGTAACCGTGCCGCCGCGGGCTATGTCGTCGACATTGCGCCTGATCTGGGCGATCTGCCGGGCAACAACGCCCTCGACCCCGTGCGCATCAAGCCCATCGAGGCTATCCTCAGCAAACCGCTCTTTACCGCCGAGGCTGCACGCATTGCGCGCTGGATGAGCCGCGAGTATGTCGCGACGCTTTCCGAGTGCCTGCGCCTGTTTTTGCCACCGGGCGGCAGCCCGCGTGTGGTCAAGGGCGACGACGGCGTGTGGACGGTTGAACGTCCAGCCGTCAAACCCATCCAAAACCGCTGGGTGATGCTTACGCCCGAAGGCTTTGACTACACGCCACCCAAGACCGCGGTCCGCCAGCGCCAACTCATCGAGGCGCTCCAGTGTGGTCCTGTCACGACGCGCGACCTCAACCTTCTCTATAACAGTATGTCGGCGACCATCAAGTCGCTCGAAAAACGCGGCGTCGTGGTGGTGGAAGAGCGCCGCGCCTGGCGTGGCTGCAGCGAGCAGACCACGCTGTCCTCGGCAAGCGGCAAGGCGCCGGTCTCCCTTACCAACGGCCAGCAACAGGCACTCGCGCAGATTGAGCGCGCCCGTCTGGACGCTCATGGCGACGTGGTGCTGGTCGACGGCGTCACCGGCTCCGGCAAAACCGAGGTTTACCTCTCCGCCATCGAGCGCGTGCTCGCAGCCGGTCGCTCGGCCTGCGTGCTGGTGCCCGAGATTTCGCTGACGGCCCAGACCGTCGGCCGCTTCCGTTCGCGCTTTGGCGAGACGGTCGCGGTTTTCCACTCGCGTCTTTCTGCTGGCGAGCGTCTGGACCAGTGGGATATGGTTGCCAGCGGTGCGGCCCGCGTGGTCGTCGGCGCACGTTCGGCGCTCTTTTGCCCGCTTGGCGACCTGGGCCTCATCATCATTGACGAGGAGCACGAGACCAGCTACAAGCAGGGGTCCAGTCCGCGCTACCATGCGCGCGAGGTGGCAGCCGAGATGGCGCGCCGCTATCGCTGCCCGCTCGTGCTGGGGTCGGCCACGCCTTCTGCCGAGGCCCTCGACCGCTGCCGCCGCGGCATGTATAACGGTGCCACCTGGACGCGTGTCGAGATGCCCGAGCGCCCCGGACACGCCGTGCTGCCTACGGTCCGCATTGCCGACCTGCGTCGCGAGTTCGCACACGGCAGCCGCTCCATGTTCTCAAAACCGCTGATGGAAGGCCTGGAGCGTGTGGTCGAGCGCCGCGAAAAGGCCGTGCTGCTGCACAACCGCCGCGGTTTTGCGCCGTTTTTGATGTGCCGCGAGTGCGGCTGCGTTCCCACCTGCAACCACTGCTCTACAGCGCTTACGTATCACGAGCGCACGCACACGCTGCAATGTCACACATGCGGATCCTCCTGGCGCGTGCAGCCGTATCCCGCGCCCACGAGTCGTTGTCCCAAATGTGGCAGTCGCTACCTGGCAAAAATGGGGCTGGGCACGCAGCAGATCGAGGACGCACTGCACCAGATGCTGCCCGAGGACGTCGCCATCATCCGCATGGATGCCGATTCCACGCGCGGCAAGGACGCGCACAAAAAGCTGCTCGAGCAGTTCGATGCGGCCGATTGCGCCGTGTTGCTGGGCACCCAGATGATCGCCAAAGGCCTCGACTTTCCCGAGGTCACGCTCGTGGGTGTGGTCAATGCTGACTTCGCCCTCAAGCTGCCGGATTTCCGCGCAGGGGAGCGCGCCTACGATTTGCTTGAGCAGGTCGCCGGTCGCGCCGGTCGCGGCGATCGCCCTGGCGAGGTCATCATCCAGACCTACCTGCCCGAGGATCCGGTCATTCGTGCCGTCGCTGAGCACGACCGTTCGATCTTTACCGACTACGATCTGGACCAGCGCCGCGACGCGCTGTACCCGCCGTTTGTTCGCCTGGTCAACATCTTGGTGTGGTCGGCAAACCGAGACGACGCGCAGGACTACATTGGGCGCATTGTAAAGCTTCTTAAGCGCCGCTGGCATGCCGCCGCGCCCGATTTTTTGCGGGTGGGGAGTGCCGTGCCGCAGGTGCTAGGCCCGGCTTCGTGTGTAATCGAGAGAGCCAAGGACCGTTACCGCTTCCATCTGCTTGTGAAGTCGCCGGTAGGGTACCATGTCTCTGATGATATCGACGCCTGTCTCAAAGAGGTGGGCTCCGTGCGCGGCGTGAGCGTGAGCGTTGACGTCGACGCCTATGATTTGATGTAACAAACCGAAAGGATGGCCATGGAAGCCAACGGAATCGTACTGTCGCCCGACCCTCGCCTGCGTCAGGAGTGCGCCGTGATCGAGGAGATCACCCCGGCGATCGAGGCGCTTGCCGAGAAGATGAAGAAGATGATGTTCGACAACGGCGGCTGCGGCCTGGCTGCTCCGCAGATCGGCGAGCTCATCCAGCTCGTCACCATCGACTGCGCCTACAGCGACAAGAACGACTACGACCCGTACGTGCTCATCAACCCTGTTATTGTTGAGCAGAGTGACCATCTGGTGCCGTTTAGCGAGGGCTGCCTGTCTATCCCCGGGATTAGCTGCGAGATCGAGCGTCCCGACCATGTCGTCGTCGAGGCGTACGACTTGGATGCCAACCTGATTCGCTATGAGGCTTCGGGCGACCTGTTCTGCGTGTGCCTGCAGCACGAGATCGATCACCTGCATGGCAACACTATGTTCGAGCGACTGAAGCCGATGCAGAGGATCAAGGCAGTCAAGGAGTACCAGGACGCCCTGGCCCGCGGCGCTCGACCGGGTGAGACGGAGTAGGTTTGTCCGTCCCCGGTGCTGAGCGCCCACATATCATCCCGTGTTCAAACATTCTCGCTTTGCTGCGAAACTGCGCGCGGGACGATATGTGGGCGCTCAGCACCGGGGACTGCGTTGTTCTGGCTCGGTTCGCCCGGGTGCCGTCGGGCCAGGGATGGGCGTCTTCGCTGATAGGTGCTTTGCTGAAAGAGCTGCTTTTATTGCGGCTCTTTCTTTGGTTTTGGGTATATTTGTTCTTGTTGAAATGTTATTGCGGATGGGCTGGTGACTTGGCTTTCCGCTGTTCTTTGTAGCCGTCTCGGCTTTGGTTGAGAGGAGACGATCTTTATGCGTATTGTGTTTATGGGTACGCCTGATTTTGCTGTGCCTTCTTTGACTTCGCTTGTTGAGGCTGGGAATGAGATTGCGCTTGTTGTTACTCGTCCTGATGCTGTTCGCGGGCGTGGTAAGAAGCTTGAGCCGTCTCCTGTTAAGGCTAAGGCGCTCGAGCTTGGTTTGCCTGTTGTTGAGGCTAATCGTATGACGGCCGAGGTTGTTGAGGCGCTCCAAGCTGCGCAAGCCGATATTTTCTGTGTGGCTGCTTATGGTTGCATTTTGCCCGATGAGGTGCTGCATATGGCGCCGCTTGGTATTTTGAATGTTCATGCGTCCTTGCTGCCTCGCTGGCGTGGGGCTGCTCCTATTCAGCGTGCGATTCTTGCTGGTGATGAGGTTGCTGGCGTTTCTATCATGCGTATTGGACATGGCGTTGATACCGGCGCTTATTGTGCCCAGGCGTCTACGTCGGTTGCCGGTAAGCATGCCGAGGCGCTCACGATGGAGCTTGGTGAGCTTGGCGGTAAGCTGCTGGCCGATACGCTACCGTCGCTTGCCGATGGTACGGCGGTGTGGATCGAGCAGGATGAGTCGCTTGTCACCCATGCTGCGAAGATTTCCAAGCAGGAGATGCGTCTAGATCCGCACATGGCGGCGCTTGATTGCGTGCGTCATGTGCTGGCCTCGTCCGATACCGCGCCTGCTCGTTGCGTGATTGCCGGCAAGACCGTGCGTGTGCTCGATGCTGCGGCGGCTGATGTGTCGCTTGGCGAGGGTCAGGTTCTCGTTAAGGCCAAGCGTGTTTACCTTGGCCTTTCCGATGGCTCGGTTGAGTTGCTCGAGGTTAAGCCTGATGGCAAGCGTGCTATGGCCGCTTCTGCTTGGGCTGCTGGCCTGCAGGGTGCCGATCTTTCGTGGGGTGTTTTGTCATGAGCAAGCTGTCTCCCGCGCGCAAGCTTGCGCTCGATGTACTGATGGAGGCCGATCGCCGCGGCATGTATGCGCGCGACGTGCTGTCCTCTCGCGCATCGGCCAAGGCTATTGACCAGCGCGATTCCGCTTTTGCCGCCCGCTTGGCGCTGGGCGTGGCCGCCACGCAGGGTATTTTGGACGAGCTGCTCGATCAGTTTCTCGATAAACCCAAAAAGGTTGCGCCGCGCGTTCGCATGGCGTTTCGTATCTCGGCCTTCGAGATGCTCTACCTGCATACGCCGGGCCGCGTTGCCGTGAGCCAGGGTGTTGAGCTGGTGCGCAGTGGTGCTAAGTCTGCTGCGGGCCTGGCAAACGCGGTGCTGCACAAGGTTGCGGACAACGTTGAGGACTTTGCCACGGCATCCGACGTGGATGAGTCCGAGCGACGCTTGGTTCGTCTGTCGCGTCTGATGGGTCTGCCGCGCTGGCTATGCGCTCGCATTATGGCGTCGTTTGACACTCCAGAGGGTGCGCTCGGCTTCGCCGGCAATCTGGCGCCCGCGCCGCTCGCTTTGCACGAGAACGCCTTTGCAACCAAACCTGATCCGTACCTATCGCAGCTTGTGGCACCCGTGTTCCCGGGCTGCTATGCCCCGCTTGATGCCCAGGTTACCGTTGCTTCGGGTGTGTTTGAACGTGCTGCCGCGGTGGCATCCGATCTCAACGCGCAGCTTATCGCCACAGCTGCCACTCGCCCTGGTAGCTGCCTTGAGATTGGTGCCGGCCGTGGCACCAAGACCTATGTGATGATGTGCCAGGCCAAGCGTGCGGGCTATGAGCGTCAGCATACGGCGCTCGATCTGCATGATCGCAAGTGCGATCTGAATCTCGCTCGTCTGCATAAGGCCGGTATTCAGGGCGTTCGCACGGTTTCGGGTGATGCTTGCGAGCTTGATGAGGTGCTCACATCGTTTGATGCCATGCTTGGCGAGCCGGTTAAGTTCGACACGGTCTTTATCGATGCGCCGTGCTCGGGCACCGGTACCATGCGCCGTCATCCCGAGATCCCGTGGCGTCTGACCGAAAAGGATGTGACGGTTGAGCTGCCCAAACTGCAGCTGACGATGCTCAAAGAGGCTGCCGCGCGCGTGGCTACTGGCGGCGAGCTCATCTATGCGACGTGCTCGGTCTTTGACGAAGAGAACACGCAGGTCGTGGAGGCGTTCCTGAGCTCTCCCGAGGGTGCCGGCTTTAGCGTGGCACCGCTTTCCGAGGCGCAGATTCTTCAATTGCCTGAGTTCGCCCAGGCCAAGAAGCTCGTCTCCGTACGCCAAAACTCTCGAGGCCTTTTCCAAAGCGTGCCGGTAAACGCCGACTCCTACGACGGTCACTTCTGCGCCAGATTGGTTCGCAAATAATTACTAAGTTGCGGTGAAATAGGGATTGAATATCGGCTTCTAACCGCCAAACAGTCCTTATTTCACCGCAACTCATAAGGAAACCTGGCAGATAATTAGCTACCCATAGCGCAAAGAAATAGCCCCGCGATCGGTGTGTCGGTCGCGGGGCGGCTTAGTTTCTAGTGGTTGTGTGGGCAGTTAGCGCAGCAGCCGTTGGTGGCGCTGGTGCTTGAGCCACCGCTGCGCTGGTCGGTATTGTAGAAGCCGCTGCCCTCAAACTTGATGCCGCTGGCCGAGAACGTCTTGGCGGCCGGAGCGCCGCAGTTGGGGCACACGACCTCGGGGGTCTCGGACATGGGATGCTCAACCTCAAACACGTTGCCGCAGCTCGAGCACTTGTAATCGTAGCGCGCCATAATACTTCCTTTTCAGCACAAAGCGGGCAGATTACTCTGCCCGCAAAAATTCAAACGTCTGTAACTGTACCCTATATCGGGGGTTTTATCACGCTTCGCCCCAGAATCTATGCGTGTTGCGCAGGAGCTGTGCGGTTTTGCCCTCAGCGGCCGCAACGTCGGCCTCGTCAGCCTGCCAGGTCCAGTTGCCCGTGGCCACGCCCGGTACGTTCATGCGCGTGTCGTCGCCAAGCCCCAGCACGTCCTGCAGCGGCATCATCACCAGGGGAGCGTCGCTTGTCAGCGCGTCGCTCATCAGCTTGGCTGCCACCTCAACACCGCTCGGCTCGTCGCCGCCCGCAAAGGAGCGCGTGCACCAACCGGCGAGCGTCGACGTGTCGTGAGTCGATGTGTACAGGATCTTGCCGGGCGTAGGGTGCACGCCGCAACGAACGTCGTAATCGCTAAACTCCAGTACGTCCATACCGGGGAAGCCGCAAGTCGAAGCCATGGCGCGAACGCCGGGCGTCAGATAGCCCAGGTCCTCCGCGATAAAGTTGAGCGGACCCAGCTCGTCGTAGGCGGTCTGGAACAGGTCTTTGCCCGGTCCCGCCAGCCAACGACCGTCGGCGCAGGCCTTGCCCGCAGGAATGCTAAAGTAGCTGTGGAATCCCAGGAAGTGATCCAGACGCACGCGGTCGTAGAGCGAGAACGCGCGACGCAGGCGATCCATCCACCAGCCATAGCCATCCTGCTTCATGTGGTCCCAGCGGAACGTCGGGTTGCCCCACACCTGGCCCTCGGGCGCAAAGTTATCGGGCGGCGCACCGGAGATCTCAATCGCCTTGCCGGTATCGGATAGCCAGAAATTCTCGGGTTCGCTCCACGCATCTGCCGAATCGTCGGACACGTACATAGGGATATCGCCGATGACCTCGATGCCCTTCTTGTGCGCATAGTTCATAAGCTCGCACCAAGCCAGGTCAAAGCGATACTGCATGTACGCCTGAAGCTCGGCCTCGTCGTGGAAGCGCTTGTCGTCAATCAGATGCTCGTTGTAGCGCGCAACATCTGCCGGCCAATCATGGCGCGATTCGCCCTCAAAGTACTTTTTAACGGCCATGTAGACGCAGTATTTCTCGAGCCAATCGGCATTGCGATGTTTAAACGCGGTGTACAGCGGATCGGCATCCTCGCCTCCGCGGGCCTTCCAGGTCTCAAAGTCGGCCGCCAGCTCCTCGTGGCTTTCGGGCAGCAGGTCGATATTGCCCGCAAAAGCTGAGGGACCGGCGTAAGGGGAGCGGAAGAAGTCCGTAGGGTTGACGGGGAGAACCTGCCAGTAGCGCATACCCATGGCGGCCAGATGGTCGATAAAGCGACGCGTGGACGCGCCGATCGTACCGGGCTTGCCGTCGTCGGTCGGCACCGATGTGATATGACACACAACACCTGCGCCGTGATCGAGCGGCTCCTGCAGGCGCTGCTCGGCATGGTGATAGATGATCGACGAGCCCAGCGGATACAAATCGAGCGTGACCGTGCCGTTGTGGATCTCGCACTCGTGACCGCTGATCACGTCACTCGCGCATTCATCGAGCGCCGGAATCGTCACGCGGTGCGAATTGCGCAGACTACGATTAATGATAACCGTCGCGGACTCGCCATCCTTGCCCGTGCGGTTGTATGCCAGCACCTCGTCGTTGAGCGCGAAGGCCTTGATCTCGCCGTCGATCATAAACGGTAGTGCGCGGCGTACGGCGGAGGCGTTTTTGACAATAGCCAGCGTGTCGAAGTCGTGCAGTTGGTCCTTGGTCGGCAGGGTGCGGCGGTTGCCCGGATCGGTTAGACCCTCCAGGCCGTACTCATCGCCATAGTAAATCGAAGGCACGCCCGGGAACGTCATCTGCATGAGCGTTGCGAGCCAAAAACGGCTCTTGGCCAGGCCCATCGAGTTCTCGTCCAGACGCCATTTGCTGCGCTCGCACTCGGGCAGCTGCGACTCATCGGGGCCGCCGCCGAGCACCGAGATAATGCGCGGACGGTCGTGGCTCGAAAGCAGATTAAGTGCGCAGGACAGGGCCTCACGGGGATAGTTCTCGCGCAGGGTTTCGATATCCTCGGCTGCCTGGTAGGCGTTCTTGTAGCCCATCAAAAAGCCGATGACCATGTCGCGGAAGGGGTAATCCATAGCAGAGTCCAGCTCGGAGCCTTGCAGATAGCGGCGCAGATGGCCGTAGCTGATCTTGTTGGAGGCGTCTTCCCAGACTTCGCCGAGCAACAGTGCATCAGGCTTCTCGGCGAGCACGGCCTTTTTGATCTCGGCCAGGAAGTCATCGGAAAGCTCGTCGGCCACGTCTAGGCGCCAGCCATGAGCGCCGGCACGTAGCCATTTACGGATCACGCCGTCCTTGCCCAGGAGCCGCTCGCGTACCAGCTCAGAGCTCTCATTGATGGCGGGCATATTGCCCACGCCCCACCAGCAGTCGTACGAGCCGTCCTCGTGGAAATAAAACGCATCGCGCCACGGCGAATCCTCGCTCTGCCACGCGCCCACACCGGGGTAGTTGCCGTAGCGGTTAAAGTAGATCGAGTCGTCGCCTGTGTGGTTGAAGACGCCATCCAGAATGATGGAGATGCCCAGCTTCTCGGCCGCCTGGCACAGCTCGGTAAAGTCCTGCTCGGTGCCCAGGATCGGGTCGATCTTGGTGTAGTCGGCCGTGTCGTAGCGGTGGTTGCTCGCGGCCTCAAAGATGGGGTTGAGGTAGATGGCCGTAAAGCCCAGCTCCGCGATGCGGGGCAGGTCATTTTGGATGCCCTTGAGCGAGCCGCCGTAGAAGTCCCAGGTCTTGATGGAGCCGTCCTCGGCGCGCTCGTATACGGGCGGCTCGTTCCAGTCCTCGATCATGCGGCGCTGGATTCCGTTGCGCGGTTTTTCGACTTCGGCCAGCGTGCGCTCGCGCCAGTTTTCATCTCGGGCGTAGCGATCGGGGAAGATCTGGTAGACCATGCCACGCTCGTACCACTCGGGACGCACTTCGCGGTGCTTATAGACGGTAATCTGGAAGGACGGAACCTCGGCGTAGTCGTAAGTTACGCCCTCTCCGCCGGTGCGACCCTGCGGTGCGCCCAAGCGGACCTCGGGCTGGCCCTCGATATTGCATATAAAGCTGTACCACACAAGACACGGTTCAGTGCATTTGAGCTCGCCGGTAAAAATGCCATCGCCTTCGTGCTCCATTGGGATCAGGGTCTCGCCGACTTCATCGACCCAGGTGCGCAGCGTAAGCGTTGCCTGGTTGGGATCGGCATCCTCCAAAATCACCGAGAGTGCAACGGAAGTTCCAGTGGTCACAGCGCCAAACGGAGTGCGAAACTGCGGTAGACGGCTGTTGTGTATCAATCTCATAGTACGGTCCAGTTCAATAGAATCATGGCCTGCGGGCCATGGGTTTTACGCCTAAGATGTAAGTATATCTGTAGTACACAGGGTGTATAAACAACATCCGTTTACCATCGGCGAACGGTTGTCCTAGAAAATCGTTTTACCACTACCTACAGAGAAAGGGCGCCCGGTTGGAGCGCCCCTTGCTTAGGGTTTGATGAGGTTTTGGATCGTCTGGATTAGCGGCGCTTGCGGGTGGCCGTTGCCTTGCGGACGGAAGTCTTCTTCGACGGCGCCTTTTTCTCGGTTGCGGCGGCGGGGGAGACCGGGGTCTCCATTGTGGGCTCGGGCTTGGCCTTTACTGCGGGTTTGGCCTCGGCCTTAGCCTCCGCTTTGGGAGCAGCAGCCTTGGTCGTGGACTTCTTGGCCGTCGTCGTTGCGCGCTTGCGCGTGGTGGTCTTGGCGGCCGGCTTGGCCTCGACGGTTACCTTGGCCTTGGATTCGGCGGGCGTCTCCTCGACTTTGGCGGCCGGCTTTGTGGCTGCCTTGGTTGTGGCGGCCTTCGTGGTCGTCGATTTCGTTGTTGTGGTCTTCTTGGCAGCTGTTGCCTTCTTGGCGGTCGCGGTCGTCTTCTTGGTAGCGGCCTTGGCCGGTGCCTTTGCCGCAGCCTTAGCCTCGACGGCGTCGGCCTTTACCTCGGGAGCAGCCTCGGCTTCGGCGGCCTTCTTGGCAGCTGCGGTGGTGCGCTTGCGCGAGGTCGTTGTCTTGACAGCGGTGGTCTTGGTTGCCGTCGCTTTGGCCGCTGTGGCCTTCTTAGCCGTCGTCTTACGAGTCGTGGTCTTCTTAGCTGCAGGCTTTGCAGCTGGCTTGACCTCGGACTCTGCCTCAGGAGCAGCCTCAGCCTTCACCTCAGACTCGGCCGTAACGGGCTCAGCTTCAACCGGCTTCTCTTCGGCCTTGGGCTCCTCAGCGGCCACCGGCTCAGCAACAGCCTCAGGCTCGTCGACAACAGCCACCGGGCGCTCGATCTCCGGGTGCATAAAGAAGTACAGGTCCAGATACTTGTCGGCCGAGCGCGTCCAGCTAAAGTCCTGGCTCATGGCCTGCGTGACCAGCTGGTTCCAGGCATCGCGGTTGTCCCAGAACAGGCGTGCCGCACGGAACACGGCGTCGCCCATCTCGTCGCCGTTAAAGTTACTAAACGAGAAGCCCGTGCCCTCGCCGGTAAACTCGTTATACGGGATCACCGTGTCCTTCAGGCCACCGGTCTCGCGCACGATGGGCAGGGTGCCGTAGCGCATGGCAATGATCTGCGACAGGCCGCAGGGCTCAAACTTCGAAGGCATCAGGAACATGTCGGCGGCAGCATACATGCGCTGCGACAGCGCAGGATCGAACTCGATGCGTGCGGCCATGCTGCCGGGGTACTTGTCCTGGAAGTAGCGCAGGCCGTCCTCGTAGTCGCGGTCGCCGGTGCCCAGCACGGCCACCTGAACGCCGCCGGCCAGGATGCGGTCGAGCGCATACATGACCAGGTCCATGCCCTTCTGGCGCGTCAGGCGCGTGACCATCACCATGAGCGGACGGTCGTCGCGAACCTCGAGCCCCAGCTCTTCCTGCAGCTTGGCCTTGCACACGGCCTTGCCGGAACGGTCCTCGACGGTGTAGTTGGCGGCAATGCGCTTGTCGGTCGCCGGGTCAAAGCCTGCCACGTCAATGCCGTTCAAAATGCCCTGTAGCGCATAGGAGCGCTCGCGCAGCACGCCGTCCAGGCCCTCGCCAAACTCGGGCGTCTGGATCTCGCTGGCATAGGTGGGGCTCACCGTGGTTATGGCGTCGGCATAGCGCAGGGCGCCCAGCATGTAGTTGATGCTGCAGGCGTCGCAACGCAGCTGCGAGGCGGCCGCCGGAATGTGTGCCACACCCAGGATGTCCTCCATCACGGTGTCGCTAAACTGGCCCTGGAACGCCACGTTGTGGATCGAGAACACGGTCTTTACGCGGTCGTACAGCGGCAGGCCCTGGTAGAACTCGCGCAAAAACACGGGCGCCAGTGCCGTCTGCCAGTCGTTGCAGTGCAGGATGTCGCACTCAAAGCCGGCCGGCAGGTGCTGCAGGCTCTCGGTGATGGCCTTGGAGAAAAACGCGAAGCGCTCGCCGTCATCAAAGAAGCCGTACGGATAGTCGCGCGCAAAGTAGCGCTCGTTGTCGATGAACATATAGGTGACGCCGTCGTGCTCGAGCTTCTCGAGACCGCAGTACTCGTTGCGCCAGCCCAAGCTCACGTAAAAGTCGGAGAAGTGCTCCATCTGCGCCTTGTACTCGTCCTTGATGGTGGCGTACTTGGGCACCATCACGATAACTTCGGCGCCGGCGCGCACAAGCGCCGCGGGCAGCGAGCCCGCCACGTCGCCCAGGCCACCGGTCTTTACAAACGGTGCGCACTCGGCCGAGGCAAACACGATCTGCATCTTTTTGCTGGAATCTGCCATATTGTCTCCCATGTTGCAATTCGAGAATAGCCGCCTGGCGCTAACCGGGCGGCTATTCTACATGTTACGAGCGATGTTGCGGTGCCAACGTTAACGTACGATGGTGGTGTCGGAAGTTAACGGAGCCTTGCCCAGCACCAGGATGTTCTCGGGCGTGCCGCGAAGCTCGGTGTTGGTGGGGACCACGTTGTTCTTGTCCAGGATGGCGTTCTCAACGCGTGCGCCGCTCTTGATGATGCAGCTCTGGTTGATGATCGAGTTGGTCACCGAAGCTCCTTCCTCGACCACGACGCCGCGTGACAGGATTGAGTTGCGCACGGTGCCCTTGATGATGCAGCCGGCTGAGATGATCGAGTTGCACGCGTGGCTGCCGGTCGCATAGCGCGAAGGCGGCACGTCGTGAGCCTTGGTCAGGATCGGGCGCTCGGGATCGAAGAGCTGGTCGGCCACGGTCTGGTCGAGCAGGTCCATGCTGCGGCGATACAGCGACTTCTCGCTAAACACGCCCACGACCTCGCCCTTGTACTCGTAGCTGCACACGTCGATGTTGCCAAAGTCGCCCTGGAGTGCCTCGAGCAGGTCCAGATAGTCGGCGGCCTGGTAGTGGTCGATAATCTCGAGCAGCGTATCGCGGTTGACGATGCAGCAGTCCATAGAGGCGTTGTCGCCGTACACGACGCCGGCGCTCACGCCCGTCAGGCGGCCGTTCTCGTTAATCTCGAGCTTGGTCTCGTCATCGACGTTGCGCGTGGCCTTGCAGTACACCACGGTCATCTGGGCACCGGAGTTCTCGTGCGCCTCGATGATGGTGTTGAGGTCCATGTTAAAGATGATGTTGGTGCCCATCATCACGACATAGGGCTTCTCCGAGCGCTGGAACAGCGTCTTGTTGGAGATGATGTCGCGCAGCAGGAAGCGCATGCCGCCCTTGGTGGTGCCATACGCGTTGCCGGGCACCATGAACAGGCCGCCCTTCTTGCGGTCCAGGCCCCAGTCCTTGCCAGAGCCCACGTGGTCGATCAGCGAGCGGTAGTTGCCCGGCATGACGACGCCGACGGTCTTAATGCCGGCATTCATCATGTTGGACAGCGGGAAGTCGATCAGGCGGTAGCGGCCCAAAAACGGAACGGACGCGATGGGGCGGTCCTTGAGCAGGACACTGCCGTAGGACGAAGAGTAGTTAGCGGTGATATAACCGATGGCCTTGCGATTGATCATCGGATCATTCCCCCTTCCCGATAACGACGTCATTTCCAACGACGGCCGTATCCTTGGTGGTATCGACAGAGCCGAGCTTCACGCCCTCTTCGACCGTGGAGTTCTCGCCCAAAATAGCGCGGCAGATGTGCGCGCCGCTCTTAACGTGCGCACCCGGCAGCAGCACGGAGTCCTCGACCACGGCGCGCTCCTCGATGATGACATCGGTCGAAAGGATCGAGTGGCGAGCGGTGCCGTAGATCTTGCAGCCATTGGAGACCAGGCAGTCGTCTAGGCGGCCGTCCGGGCCAATGTAGTGCGGCGGACGCGTGGTGATGTTGGACATGATGGGGAAGTTCTTGTCGAACAGATCGAACTCGGGGTTGTTACCCAGCAGGTCCATCGAGGTCTCATGGAAGCTGGCGATGGTGCCGACGTCCTTCCAGAAGCCGTGGAACTCGTAGCTGTACAGGCGCTTGTTCTCACCGAGCAGCTTGGGGATGATGTCCTTGCCAAAGTCGTGGCTCGAGCGCTGGTCCAGAGCGTCCTCCTCGAGCGCCTCGATCAGCACGTCGGCCGAGAAGATGTAGATGCCCATGGACGCGAGGTTCGAATCGGGCTTCTCGGGCTTCTCGGTAAACTTGGTGATGCGGCCGTCTTCGGGGTCGGTGGTCAGGATGCCAAAGCGGCTGGCCTCCTCCCACGGAACCTCCATGACGGAGATGGTGCA
>CAUGNQ010000044.1 GCA_959600835.1 uncultured Collinsella sp.
GCCAGGTATTTGTCGAGCGCGTCGACGATGCGGCGCTGCTCGGCGAGGGGCGGGATCGCAACGAACATTTCTCGCGATTGATTTACAGAAATATTGACCTGACCGGCGCTTCCACGAGTTGAGACGTTGTTGATCTCCGACATCTCGGAGAGATAGTAAAAGAGCCACGCAATCGGCACTTCAGGCGAATACGAATGAATGACAACAGCAGCTTGATTTGTGTTTGCCTCTGGAAAGGAATTAGGAACAATTGCAAGCTTTCCGAGTGGCGGCCCAACGATATTCATAATTAGATCGCCAGGATGAATTTGGGACTTGCCCAACTGTCCATAGTGGATTTCTGGCTTAATAAACTGAGGGTGGAAGGCAAAATCAATTGCTTGATTACGCAGGTTGAACATTTTGAAATAGGGAATGCCCTCGTCGACAAAGGCATCTTTACTCGGTGTCTTGCCAGCCTCAACCCTTGCGACCATCCTCATTCGCGTCCATGCCCAACCTGACGGGAGCTTGCGAATAGCTCGCTCGATGGGAGTCGACTCACCCTTGCCGTCTGCTTGCTTCTCATAGGGCAGCCCATCGGAACTGGACGGGCGTCCAATTGCGTGTAATCGCGTCCCAACGCCTTGCTCAAATTCATATAAAATGCGTCCGCAACAAGCGTTGTAAAATCTAGTGATATGAGCATCCCGGTTGCTTCTGTGCTTCGATGCTCTCGTCTTTAGCGCCCTCCGTTCAGTGGAGGACTGACGGTAGGTGACGTAAAACAAGAAAAGGGAGCAAGCGCAAATGAAAGCAACCGAGGCAAATCTGCTCGACCTTATGGGCGTGGCAAAGATGCAGTTCGTCATTCCTGTGTACCAGCGAGTTTATTCGTGGAGCGTAAAAGAGTGCGAAGTGCTTTGGGATGACGTCATGCGAGCGGGTCGTGATGACGTGCCGCATTTCGTGGGGTCGATGCTTTATATACCTGAGTCCGAGAGCTCGGCCACAAGCATCTCGCGCGTGCTCCTGATCGATGGACAACAGCGTATGACGACGTTCTCATTGATGATTGCCGCCTTAGCTGATTATTTGGAGAGCAATCCGGACAAGGCTGGTTTCCTTGGGGATCTCAAGATCTCGGCTCTGCGAAAGAATTACCTCTTTAACGATGATGACTACAACGGTCTGGCGCGCTACAAGCTGGTGCTTTCGCAGGACGATAAAGAGACGCTGTTTTCCATCGTATCTAGGTCTCCCGTGCCAGATGAAAAATCGGATCGGATCGTCGAGAACTATGCGTTCTTCCGTGAAAAGATGCACGGGAAATCATTCGACCCTGCAAGGCTTTGGGCGGGGCTAAACCGCGTGCAGGTCATCGACACCAAGCTCACCGCGGGCGTTGATAATGCCCAGCTCATATTTGAGTCCATGAACTCCAAGGGCAAGCCGCTCACGCCTATTGACCTCATTCGTAACTTCGTTCTTATGTCTCTTCCCAATGACGAGCAGACCAAGCTTTACGAGGGTTACTGGCACCCGCTCGAGCGCTTGTTCGGAAAAGGCGGCGAAGAAGAGTTCAATGCATTTATCTGGTACTGGCTGTGGCTCAAGGTACCCAATAGGATGCCAAAGGAAAACGAGGCCTACTACGAGTTCAAACGCTATTTCGCTGATGACTACGATGGGGATACCGAGGGCCTGCTGAAGGAGCTCCGCGAATATGCGCAAAGATATGCCAGGTTGTTCCTTGGCGAGGAGAAAGACGATGGCCTGCACCAAGTATTCGGCAGAATCGTAAGCCTTGATGTGAAGCAGATCAGGCCTCTTTTGATGCTGCTTTACTCGGTTTACGAGGGAAATATGTTAAACCACAATGCGTTTTTGCGTATCTGCGAGACTATCGAGTCGTTCCTGTTCAGGCGGGCGGTTTGCGGCAGGCTTACCACGGGCCTAAATAATTTCTTTGCCGGCATGTATCGCAACCTCGAGCAGCAGGACGATATAGAGGAGTACGTTACGGCGATGCTCCTTATCCACAGCAGCGGTATGACTGCGTACTTCCCGACAGACGAGCATTTTGTCGAGGAGTTTAAGACGCGTGACTGCTACAACCGCTTCTCCAAAAAGCGCTATTACCTGGAGCGCATGGAGAACTGGCACCACCCGAAGGAGCCCATCTCGGCTGACAATTACCAAATCGAGCACGTCATGCCCCAGACGATTGACGGTGAACATGGCTGGAAGGAATCGCTTGGCGAGAACTGGGAAGACATCCACGACAGGTTATGCAACAACCTGGGCAACCTTACGCTGACGGGCTACAACCAGGAGTACTCAAACCGGTCGTTCTCGGACAAGCTCAATCTTCCGAACGTGGGACTTAAATGCAGCCCGCTCTACCTGAACAAGTCGTTTGCCTCGCATGAAAAATGGGGTGAGGAAGAGATTGGGCAGCGCGCGGACGAGCTGGCGAAAGAAGCGTGCGAGATATGGAAGTATCCCGACCTTCCGGCAGACGTCGTCGACAAGTACCGTCCTTCTCGTGGGGAGTCTGACGAGGCTCCTGTCTGGACTCTGCAGGAGAACCACCCCACCTTTGCCGAAGGTGGGCTCAACCAGAAGCTTTTCGATGAGGTGCGCGAGTCCGTTCTGAGTGGTAACCCTTCGTGGGAGTCCTACATAGCCAAGTACTATGTAGGCTTCAGGTCGGGCAAGCGAAAACTGCATGCCGTGTTGGAAGGCAGGACTAGCAACGGCGGCTGGATTGCCGTTGGCTTGGCAAAGAGTGTGGATGATCTAACGGATCCAGAGGACATGTGCCAGGACAAGCGTACGCAGGGTGGATTCGGTCCAGGCCTGCCGACCTATGTTGCCCTTCGGAATCCCGATGACATTCCCGCGGTGCTCGATCTCATAAAGCAGTGCTAGGTTGAAGGCCGGGGATTGGCCCCCCGGCCCTCATTGCCTCAGATTTGTTGGTGGCTCTTCACCGTAAAGCGCATCTGGTGGGAGAGGCTGCTCTTGGTCGGTTGGTGTCGGAATCGCGGGCAATTATTCGGCCTAAATCCGGAAAAGTGCAATATTGACTGGTATAAAAGTACGGAAAAGTGTCGTAATACACACTTAAATATCTCGAAAAAGTGTCGAAATAAGCACCTAACAACTACGGAAAAGTGTATCCTAGTGCTAAAACAGCATGTAATAAGGGGTGCGCTTATGCTACAGAGAAAAGCGAAAGCACAGTTTGAATCTTGGCTTGCCTTGTCGCCTAACAAGGCTCTTTTGGTCAAGGGCGCCCGGCAGGTGGGAAAGTCATATCTGGTCAACGCGTTTGCAAGCGAATCATTCGAAAATGTCGTGACGTTCGACCTTATCGCCGACGCGTCCGTGCGCGAGTCGTTTTTGGCGGCGAAAAGTGCGGACGACCTGCTTATGCGCATGTCTATCGCTGCGACGCAGCCGATGGTTGCGAACAAGACCGTCGTGGTTATCGACGAGGTGCAGCGATGCCCCAACGTGGTGACGTTTATCAAATACCTGGTCCAGCGCGGCGACTTTCGATACATCCTTACCGGATCGCTCCTTGGCGTGGAGCTCGAGGGCATCGATTCCCTGCCGGTGGGGTATGTCGAGCAGGTCCAGATGTACCCGCTCGACTTTGAGGAGTTTTGCTGGGCAAATGGCGTTGGTGCCAGCGTGTTTGACATGCTCAGGGGCTGTCTAAAGGATGAGGGGGAGCTCCCTGGCTACCTGTATGACCGCTTGCTCGATCTGTTCCATCAGTATGTTGTGGTGGGAGGCATGCCCGACGCGGTCAATTCCTTCTTGGCGACGCGCAATGTCGACGAGGTTCGAAACATCCACCGCGATCTTCACGCCCTGTATCGCGATGACATCGCAAAGTACGCTCCGCCCGAGCTACGCTTGGTTATTCGCGATATCTATGATTTGATTCCCAGTGAGGCCGGCTCCAAAAACAAGCGATTCAAACTGTCATCGATTAACGGTGTCAAACGTTTTTCGCAGGTGACAGATCATTTTCTCTGGTTATCGGAGGCAGGCGTTGCGCTTCCCGTGTATAACGTAACGGCGCCCGTGGCACCCCTTTTATTGGGTGAGCAACGAAATCTGTTTAAGCTGTTTTACTTGGACACCGGAATGCTCATGTCGTCGTATTCCAAAAGGGTCGCCCAAGGCGTTTTTGATGGGGAGGCGGAAGACGCCTTTGGCATGAACATGGGGGCGGCGTTTGAGGGCTTCGTTGCCCAAGAGCTCAAAGCTCATGGATTTAGATTGCGCTACTTTACATCCAAAAAGGTCGGTGAGCTCGATTTTGTGGAAGAGACGTTCGATGGGGAAGTGCTTGCCATCGAGGTCAAATCGGGCAAGAGCTTTAAGTCCCACGCGGCGCTCGATAACGCACTGGCAACGAAGGGCTACGGAATCGATCGCGCCCTGGTACTTGCGGAATGCAATCTTCACCGCGATGGTGACGTGCTGTATCTGCCCATCTTTATGGCAGGGCTTTTGGAGCCGTAACGTGCCGCCGGCTCTTCCGGCCCTCCCTTAACCCTCGCTACTCATCATCCCCGTCGTTGGGGTCGCCCTTGAGGGTGTTGATGTCCAGGTACTGGTTTTCGTCCTCTTTTTGCTGGGTCTCCGACTCCGCTTGGGTGGGGCCGCGGAACAGCTGGAATCCCTCAAACGCAATGACGCCGAGCAGGGCAATGATAATGGCGATAAAGGCAACCTTGACTGCCTGCGGAAATTCCGAGAAACGCAGCTCCTTTTCCTCGGCGTAATAATCGGCGAAGCGCTCTTCGCCCGTGCTTTTGGTATACGCCGGCGCGGACGCGGCCTCCGGGTCATATTCCGGCGCAGGCGTGGCGGCGTACGGATCGTTGAGATAATCGCTTGATGCGGTGCCATAACCCTCGGTCTCGATGCGACCATTGCCAGCATAGTCATCGGAATAATCGGAATATGCTGCACCGCCCTCATAGTCCACGGCGCTCGTGTTGGTGGCAAAAAGCGGGTTAACTGGAACGTCGAGCGCCGGCATGCCGGTAGAGGTCTCATCCAGATCGGCTGTGGCCCAGGAATCGTAGGCAACCTGATGGGCAACGGGCTCGTCGAGCCTTGCGATCGGAGGCTTGCGTGCCGCAGGAACAGGCAACTGCTGGGCGCTGTACATAACGGTGCTGTCGGCCGATTTGCCCTGCGTCGCTGCAGCGAGAAATGCCGCGGTCTCGGACGGGTCGCTTGCGGGGCGGGGAGCGGTCGTGGGCGCCGAAGTGGGTGCGGGCGTAGGCGCGGGCGTCGAAACAGGCGACTGCGCAGGAGTCGGCGCAGGTGCGGACTTAGGCGCAAGTGCGGGATTGGGGGTTGACGGGCGAGCCCCGCCGCCCATGAGTTCGTCGGTGGTCCACGGGCGATCATCCATCACGTCGTCAAGGCTCAGCGAAAACAGGTCGTCTTCACCCTCATCGAACATGCGGTGCACATGTCCACCAATTGCCGGAATCAATCCGCGACCGGTGCATGATGCCTTGCTCAACGCCATTCTGTTCCATCCTTTCGAAATACTAATGACATCGATTATATGGAACTTCCCAAGCGGCTCGGTCTTGGATTCGCGCTTTCCAGAACTCGCGCCCAAAAGGGGAGGGGCAATCCAGGCGAGTGCCTACTTGTCGCCGGCAGCAGCCTTGGCCTCATTGAGGTAGCTATAGAAGCTGTACTTGGAGATGCCAAAGAACTCGCAGGCGCGCTCGCTCGACTTGGAAATGAGGAAGGCGCCGCGACGGTCGAGGTAGCCAATGGCACGAATGCGCTCGTCTTTGGTCATGAGTGCCGCGGGCTTGCCCACAAACTGCTCGCACTCGTGCAGCAGGTCCTCGAGCAGGTCGCCGATGTTCTTGGTAATGGGCTCGGGCTCGGTATAGCCCGTGCCGCCGGTGCCGGTAAAAGCGTCGAGCGAGCGCTCAAAAGCCTTCATGAGCGTAATGTCAAAGTTGATGCCCAAAATGCCGACGGGTTTGCCCTCATCGTTGCGGATAAAGATCGTCGACGATTTGAGCAGCTTACCGTCGGTGGTTTTAGTGAGGTACGGCTCGCGGTCGTGTACATCGGTGGCGCCCTCGTGCATGGACTCAAACACGATATGGCTGGGGCCGTCACCCAGTTTGCGCCCGCTGACGTGGCCGTTTTCGATCACTACGATGGAATGGTCCACGTCCTCGGTCTCCAGATCGTGGACGACGACTTCGCAGTTGGGGCCAAATTGGAGCGCCAGACCGTGTGCGAGGCGCTTGTAAAACTCAATCTGTGCGGGGGTCATGGGTACCTTCCTAAAAATTAGTTTGGGCTCACTGTGCCATAAACCACACATGACCGCAAACAAATCCATCAACAAGGCAATTCATGACCGTTCGGCGGCGAAAAGGTACCGATTACGGCAACAAACAATTTGTTAGGTTTTCCAATCAAAAAGTGTGATAGAACAGTGCTAACAAACTTTTTGTTTGGCATCCACATAAAAGTTCAGCCGTGTGAATGGGATCGGGCTGAAACGCGTATGCGGGGGCCGGCAAGAGAGGACTTAAGGAGTTCACCGTATGGCCGATAAGATCCAGTGGGCGGGCAACACGATGCCCAAGAGCGATGACAAGCACTTGGGAATCATGAGCCTCGACCACGTGAAGAAGGCCCGCGCCTTCCACCAGTCGTTCCCCCAGTACACCGTCACTCCGCTTGCCCGCCTGGATGGTCAGGCTGCGCGCCTGGGCCTTTCCAACCTGTGCGTTAAGGACGAGAGCTATCGCTTTGGCCTCAACGCCTTTAAGGTCCTGGGCGGTTCGTTTGCCATGGCCAACTACATTGCCGACGAGACCGGCAAGGACGTTGCCGAGTGCACCTTCGATTACCTGACCTCCGATCAGCTTGCCAAGGACTTTGGCCAGGCCACCTTCTTTACCGCCACCGACGGCAACCATGGCCGCGGCGTGGCATGGGCTGCCAACAAGCTGGGCCAGAAGGCCGTCGTGCACATGCCCAAGGGTTCCACCAAGCCCCGCTTCGATAACATCGCCGCCGAGGGCGCCACGGTGACCATCGAAGAGGTCAACTACGACGAGTGCGTGCGCATGGCCGCCGCCGAGGCCGACGCCTGCGAGCGCGGCGTCATCGTTCAGGACACCGCCTGGGAGGGCTACGAGAAAATCCCGTCTTGGATCATGGAGGGCTACGGCACCATGGCTTCCGAGGCTGCCGAGCAGCTGCGCGAGATGGCCATCAACCGCCCGACGCACGTCTTTGTCCAGGCTGGCGTAGGCTCGCTCGCCGGCGCCGTGGTGGGCTACTTCACCAACCTGTATCCCGATAACCCGCCCACCTTCGTCGTGGTCGAGTGCGCACCTGCCGCCTGCCTGTACAAGGGCGCTGCCGCCGGCGACGGCGATCCGCGCATCGTGGACGGCGACATGCCCTCCATCATGGCCGGCCTGTGCTGCGGCGAGCCCAACATTCTGGGCTGGGATATCCTGCGCAACCACACCACTGCCTTCGTGTCCTGCCCCGACTGGGTCACCGCTCGCGGCATGCGTACCCTGGGCGCTCCTGAGAAGGGCGACCCTCGTGTCATCTCCGGCGAGTCCGGCGCTGTGACCACCGGCCTGGTCGAGACCCTCATGCTCGATCCCGAGTACGCCGAGCTCAAGGAGCTCATCGGCCTGGACAAGACGAGCTCCGTGCTCTGCTTCTCCACCGAGGGCGACACCGATCCGGATCAGTACCGTCGCATCGTCTGGGAGGGCGAGTATCCGACCTGCTAGCAGGATGACCTGTCCGGGTGGCGGAGCATATGTTTACTCCCTGCTCGGACAGTCCTGCTCGCACGGAGAGCACATTAAGTGCTCTCCGGCTCGTGCGGAACTCGCGACGGAGCAAACATATGCTCCGCCACCCTACGTTTACTTGCTTGCCGGGTACTCGACCTCACGCTGCTTGGCACAAGTGATCTATCTGAAAGAAATCCACCTGTAGGTAAACCCTTGTAGAAAGGTTGACTGTTATGACTAAGGAACTCGATTTCGACGCTATCAAGGCTGCTGCTGAGTCCCATCGTGCTGATATGACTCGCTTCCTGCGCGCTATGATCTCCCACCCCTCTGAGTCTTGCGAGGAGGGTGAGGTTGTCGCCTGCATCAAGGCCGAGATGGAGAGCCTTGGCTATGACGAGGTCAAGGTCGACGGCCTGGGCAACGTTATGGGCTTTATGGGCGAGGGTGACAAGATCATCGCCATCGACTCCCACATCGACACCGTCGGCATCGGCAACATCGAGAACTGGGATGCCGATCCCTATGAGGGCTACGAGACCGATGAGATCATCTACGGCCGCGGCGGCTCCGACCAGGAGGGCGGCATGGCTTCTGCTACCTATGCTGCCAAGATGATGAAGGACATGGGCCTCATCCCCGAGGGCTACAAGATCATGGTCGTCGGCACCGTCCAGGAAGAGGACTGCGACGGCATGTGCTGGCAGTACATCTACAACAAGGACGGCATTAAGCCCGAGTTCGTCATTTCCACCGAGCCCACCGACGGCGGCATCTATCGCGGTCACCGCGGCCGCATGGAGATCCGCGTCGACGTTCACGGCACCTCCTGCCACGGCTCCGCTCCCGACCGCGGCGACAACGCCATCTACAAGATGGCCGACATCATCGCCGACGTCCGCGCCCTCAACAACAACGGCTGCGACGAGTCGACCGACATCAAGGGCCTCGTCAAGATGCTCGACCCCAAGTACAACCCCGAGCACTTTGAGGATGCCCGCTTCCTGGGCCGCGGCACCTGCACCGTCAGCCAGATCTTCTACACCAGCCCCAGCCGCTGCGCTGTCGCTGACTCCTGCGCCATCTCCATCGACCGTCGTATGACCGCCGGTGAGACCTGGGAGTCCTGCCTGGACGAGATCCGTAACCTGCCGGCCGCCAAGAAGTACGGCGACGACGTGAAGGTCTCCATGTACATGTACGACCGTCCGTCCTGGACCGGCGAGGTCTACGAGACCGAGGCTTACTTCCCCACGTGGATCAACAAGGAGACCGCTCCGCACGTCAAGGCCCTCGTCGACGCCCACAAGGCCATGTTCGGTGACGAGCGCATCGGCTGCGAGCCCAGCATGGACAAGCGCACCGGTCGTCCGCTGTGCGACAAGTGGACCTTCTCCACGAACTGCGTTTCCATCCAGGGCCGCTATGGCATCCCCTGCGTCGGCTTTGGCCCGGGTGCCGAGTCTCAGGCTCACGCTCCCAACGAGGTCACCTACAAGGACGACCTGGTCACCGCTGCCGCCATGTATGTGGCTGCCCTGAACCTCTACGATCCGAGCCAGGCCGATGGCGACGCCACCGTGTTCCGCGCCGGTCTGACCAACAACAAGATCGACTAGTCCCATTCCTTGATCTTGTTGAGCCGGGGGCCGCTCGTGTCCCCGGCACCCCCTGTTGACTTGGGGCCCGCGGTCGTTATCTCCCATGCTTCCTCGACGGTAGCGGGTCCTCGTCATAGTGCTCTGCATGTTCTAGCCACACGCGCATGCCGGAGCGCATCTACTCATTGCGATCGTTTCACCTTTAGAAAGGACATTTACATGGACGCCAAGTTTACCGAGCTCGTCGAGCAGCTGAACGGCCTCGATTTTAAGGGTATGTACGGCAGCGACTTCCTGCACACCTGGGATAAGACCACCGATGAGCTCAAGGCGCTCTACATCGTCGCCGACGCCCTGCGCGAGCTGCGCGAGAACAACGTTTCGTCCAAGATCTTCGACTCGGGCCTGGCCGTCTCGCTGTTCCGCGACAACTCCACCCGTACGCGCTTCTCCTTCTCTAAGGCAGCCAACCTGCTCGGCCTTGAGCTGCAGGACCTGGACGAGAAGAAGTCCCAGATCGCCCACGGCGAGACCGTCCGCGAGACCGCTACCATGATCTCCTTCATGGCCGACGTCATCGGCATCCGCGACGACATGTACATCGGCAAGGGCGACGCCTACATGGCCGAGGTCTCCGAGTCCGTGCAGCAGGCTTACGAGGACGGCGTTCTGGATCACCGTCCCACGCTCATCTCCCTGCAGTCCGACTCCGATCACCCCACGCAGTCCTCTGCCGACATGCTCTACCTCATCAACGAGTTTGGCGGCCTCGAGAACCTCAAGGGCAAGAAGGTCGCCGTTACCTGGGCCTATTCGCCCTCTTACGGCAAGCCGCTGTCCTGCCCGCAGTCGCTGATCAGCCTGCTGCCCCGTTTTGGCATGGACGTCACCCTGGCCCACCCCGAGGGCTACGACCTCATGCCCGAGGTCGTCGAGCGCGCCAAGAGCTACGCCGCCGAGTCCGGCACCACCTTTAAGCAGGTCAACACCATGGCCGAGGCCTTCGAGGGCGCCGACATCGTGATTCCCAAGAGCTGGGCTCCGTTTGCCGCTATGGAGAAGCGTACCAATCTGTACGCCGAGGGCGACGACGCCGGCATCGCCGCGCTCGAGAAGGAGCTGCTCGCTCAGAACGCCACCCATCAGGATTGGTGCTCCACGACCGAGCTCATGGAGAAGACCGCCAACGGCCAGGACACCATCTTTATGCACCCGCTGCCCGCCGACATCTCCGGTGTCTCCTGCGAGCACGGCGAGGTCAACGCCGACGTCTTCGACATGCACCGCGTGGGCATGTACAAGGAGGCCAGCTACAAGCCGTACGCCATCGCAGCCATGATGTTCCTGCAGAAGGTTGCCGATCCCGCCACTACCCTCAAGGCCCTCGACGAGCGCAACACCGCCCGTTGGTTCCAGGCCTAAAGCTGGGCTGAGGTAAGCCATGTAAAGGGGGCGCTCTGCCAACCGGCGGGGTGCCCCTTTTTGCATCGTGGGCGTGAGGGATAAGCGCTTTCGATGTAGATGCCCCGCGACGCGAGTTATGGGTACGATGGTTTCAGGGGAGGTATCGCCATGAAACTTGGTTGCGTCATTATGGCTTCGGGCGAGGGTAAGCGGTTTGGCTCTAACAAGATGCTTGCCGATATCTATGGCGAGCCGCTGATTGCCCGGACCATCGATTCGGTTCCCCAGGGCTTTGACGTCGTGGTTTCGACGCGTTGGCCCGAGGTCGCCCAGATTTGCGAGGACAAGCATTGCCCGTGCGTGCTGCACGATGGCGCGCTGCGCAGCGAAAGCGTCCGTGCGGGCCTTTCGTGGGGAGTCGAACGCAACTGGAAAGGCTGCCTCTTTTTGCCGGGCGACCAGCCGCTCGTGAGTTCGGATTCATTTGAGGCTATGGTTCGTGCGTTTGACGAGCGTGGCCGCAATCATCCGGTACGCTTGGCGTGTCATGGTGAACCTTCGAGCCCGGTGCTCTTCCCAAGGCAACTGTTCCCTTCGCTCATGCTTCTCGAGGGCAAGGACGGCGGCGGTTCGATCCTCAAGGACCGCACCGACGTGGTGCTGGTCGATGCGCGTGCTTACGAGCTGTGGGACGTCGATACCGCCAAGGGACAGCGACGCATAACGGAGCATATCGCCGCCTGCTCGTATTTTGATCGCGTGGCCGACTGCATCAATCAATAAGGAGCAATTATGATCATCATCAAAAACGGCGCGCTCGTGACGCCCCAGGGGCTTCGCCGCGCCGATCTTGCCATGGATGGCGATAAGATCGTGCGGATCGCCGCGGCGATTGAGCCGGCCGAGGGCGATACCGTCGAGGATGCCGCGGGCTGCTGGGTGTTCCCGGGCTTTATCGATGGGCACACGCACATGCAGTGCTGGACTGGCATGGACTGGACGGCCGATAGCTTTGAGACCGGCACACGTGCGGCTGCCTGCGGCGGCACGACGACCATCGTCGACTACGCGACGGCCGATCGCGGCGTGACCATGCCCGATGCCTTGGCCGAGTGGCATCGCCGCGCCGACGGCACCTGCACGGCCAACTACGCCTTTCATATGGCACTCGCCGAGTGGAACGAGCGCAATCGCACCGATCTTTCGGTCATGCGCGAGGCGGGCGTATCGTCGTTCAAGACCTACTTTGCCTATGACCACCTGCGCTTGGACGATGCCGAGACGCTCGAGGTGCTGGAGGAGCTCAAGCGCGTGGGCGGTATCCTGTGCGTGCATTGCGAGAACGGCACGCTCGTGAACGAGCTGCAGAAGCGCGTGTACGAGCAGGGGATTCATGGGCCCGAGGGGCATGCTCTCAGCCGTCCGGATGTGTGCGAGGCCGAGGCCGTGAGCCGTCTGCTGTATCTGGCGCATCTGGCCGGCGACGCACCGGTCAACGTGGTGCACCTTTCGACCAAGCTAGGGCTCGAGGCCATCCGTGCCGCCAAGGCGCGCGGGCAGAAGAATATCTATGTCGAGACCTGCCCTCAGTATCTGATGCTCGACGATACGTGCTACTTGGAGCAGGGCGAGGACGGCTTTGCGGGCGCCAAGTATGTGATGAGCCCGCCGCTGCGCCATGCGGGTGACCGTGCGGCACTGCGCGAGGCGCTTGTGGCCGGCGAGATCGATACGATTGCAACCGACCACTGCAGCTTTAACCTGCACGGGCAAAAGGACCGCGGGCGCGACGACTTCCGCGCGATTCCCAACGGCGGGCCCGGTGTGGAGCATCGCCCCGTCGCGATCGCTACGAGCTTTGAGGGACAGCTGGGCCCCGAGGACCTCTGCCGCCTGATGAGCGAGAACCCGGCGTGCGTCTTCGGCATGTATCCGCGCAAGGGCTGTCTTGCCGAGGGTGCCGATGCCGACGTGTGCGTGTGGGATCCAAAGGCGCGCTGGACCATTAGCGCGGCGACGCAGCATCAGGCCGTGGACTACACGCCGCTCGAGGGCTTTGAGGCGCACGGCCGCGCCAAGGCTGTGTTTGTGAACGGCGTGCTGGCCGCGCGCGACGGCGAGCCTACCGGAGCCCAGCCCGGTCGCTACGTGTCCCGCTAGCAGGGACGACGCCAGGGTAGCTAATTTGGGACGGGGCTCTTTTAGCTACCCTGGGGGGGCTAGACCAGCGGGTCTACTTGAGGCTGGTGGCGATGAGGGGGCGGCCGAGGGCTGCCTCGAAGCGATCTGCCATCGCCGGGTCGGCAAGCGTGTCGACTTGGTTGAGCATGAAGCGAGCGGTGCCGAGCTCCAACGCCTGCATCTCGGCGCTGAGCACCTGGGCGACGTTCTCGGGCGTGGCGATGTCGGTGGGCTCGCAGCCGCAGCGCTCGCAGAAGAGCTCGGAGCGATGGACAACCTCGGCGACGGGCTTGCCCAGCCCCGAGGCGCCGACGAGCCAGACAACGTTGGCCGTGCCAGGGGGAATCACCGGCTCCCAGGTGGCGTGGGCCTTGAGCGGGAGTCGCTTGCTGCCGTCCGCCTCGGCCAACACATAGTCAAAGCGCTGTGCCAGCTCGTTGAGCGGCTCGGCGGGGGCGGAGAGCTTGCCTGTCTCCGGGTCCAAAACACCCGCCTGGCAGATGTTTCCGCGGCTCATGCCAGCACATGCCTCGCAGGTGCAGCCGGGAACATGCAGGGTCCCCGGCTTCCAAGGCGCAGCGTCCAGGCGACGGCTCGACCCGTCCCATGGCACGCCGGCGACGGGAAACATGTGTGTGGTGGTACAGAGGAGCACGCGGCCGCCAGCGCGCATAAGCTCAAGGCCCAGCGTCTTCAGCAAGGTCGACTTGCCGCCACTGCCGATAATTGCGGTTATGCCCGGCTCGATTTTGAGCGCGGAGGCAAGGTTTCCGCTCGTCGTTTCCATCTGTTCACCGCCGTATAATACTGTGATAATAAATAATCATCAGAGTAGCGGTCGAACCGCTTTTGCTCTGCTCAAACCGTAGCACAGGGAGGTGCCCCGGGAATGCTCGTTTATGTTCGCGGCGCCGGCGATATCGCCACGGGCGTCGCTGCCCGTTTGGTACGCGCCGGCGTGTCGGTCGTTATGGCCGATATCGCGGTTCCCACGTGCATCCGCCGCACAATCAGTTTTTGCGAGGCCATTCGCTTGGGCGAGGTCGAGGTCGAAGGCATTCGCGCTCGCTTGGCACAGACGCCGGCTAAGGCGCTCGAGATTGCCCAAGCGGGAGACGTCGCCGTCGTGGTGGACCCTCAGGCCAAGATGCTCGATGAGCTTAAACCCGCGGCTGTGGTCGACGCGATTCTGGCCAAGCGCAATCTGGGCACCACGCGCGACATGGCGCCTGTCGTCATCGCCGTGGGGCCGGGCTTTACCGCGCCGGTTGACTGCGACGCCGTGGTCGAGACCATGCGCGGGCATTTTCTCGGCCGTGTCATTACCCAAGGTTCGCCCCAGCCCAACACGGGCGTGCCGGGCATTATCGCCGGCTATGGCAGGGAGCGCGTTATCCACAGCCCCGCCGCCGGCGTGTTCCGGTCCGACCGTGCAATCGGCGACATCGTGAGCGTCGGAGACGTGATTGGCTACGCGGGCGATACGCCCATGTGCACGCAGATCGATGGCTGTCTGCGCGGGCTTTTGGCGAACGGCGTGCAGGTGACTGAGGGCTTTAAATGCGCCGATGTCGATCCGCGCGGCGATGCCAGCTATATCAACTACATTTCGGACAAGGCGACGTCGGTCGGCGGCGGCGTGCTCGAGGCACTCGCTATGCTCACCGATATCTTTAGAGGATAGAAGGCGGCAATGGAAAAGCTCGATGTTGTGAATGCGGCGCTTATCGCCCTGCGTGCTGGCGAGACGTGCGAGCTCGTGGTCGTGGCCGGCACGGCGGGGTCGTCGCCGCGCGGCGTGGGCGCCTGGATGGCCGTCTTTGCCGACGGTAGCCAGGCGGGCACCATCGGCGGCGGCAAGATTGAGCTCTTTGCGCTGGACGAGGCGCGAGAGCTGCTGGCCGCGGGGCAATCGCGTCTGGTCCGCTACACCATGGGCGGCGAGAACTCCGATACCGGCATGATCTGCGGCGGAGCTATCTGCCTGTGCTACCTGCATCTGGATGCGACCCAGGCACCGTTGCTCCAGTCGGTTGCCGACGTCTTGGCGTATCGACGCATCGGCGACTTCGTCATTGACTTTGAGCCGTTTATCGCAAGCGCGCTCGAGGGCGATGTGGCCGAGTACCATGGCGAGGAGTCGCGCCGCACCATTGTGGGTTGCCCCGGGCTTTCGCTGGCGGAAGAGGGGGGTAACGTCACCTACACCAACGCCGCCTCCGAGATTCCTCCCGTGCACATCGAGACGCTCTGCCCCGAGGGCCTGACCTACATCTTTGGCTGCGGACACGTGGGCGCCGCGACGGCGCGCGTGCTCACGGCGGCGGGCTTTGCCGTCGTGGCCTGCGACGACCGTCCCGGCACGTTGACGCCCGAATGGGTGCCCGGTGTCTACGATCGTCGCCTGGTCGATTACAAGAACCTGAGCAAGCAGTGCCCCATCGGCCCGCGCGACCTGGTGGTCGTCGCCACGGCGGGTCACAAGTCCGATATAGACGTGGTGATTCAGGCCATGCGCGCCAAGCCTGCCTACCTGGGCTGCCTGGGATCGCGCCGCAAGACGGCCTTTGTGCGTGCCCGCCTGGAGCAGGAGGGCTTTACGCAGGAGCAGATCGACGAGCTGCACCTGCCGATCGGTGTCGCCATCGAGGCCGAGGACCCCGAGGAGATCGCCATCTCCATCGCCGCCGAGATGATCCACCTGCGCCGCACCAAACTCGTCCCCCGCAAACGCTAGTCGCATCCCAAATGAGCTGCCCCGGTCCTCTGCCGCATGCGGGTCAAAATGCTACCTGTGCCATATGCCCTATAATGTCCGCCCGTTGGGCGGCATAGGGCCGCTGCCTAGGGTATGGGAGGCGCAAATGGCAGAGTCGGCAGCAGGGGACGCCCTGTTCGAGCGTACGGGAAAAGTATCGTTTGTGCAGGTATTGCCCCATGCGTTGCAACATGTGCTGGCGGCGTTCGCGGGCATCGTCACGCCCGCCATCATCATTGCGTCGGTCTGCGGCTTTACCCCTCAAGAGGAAGCCGCCGTCATTCAGGCATCGCTGGTTCTCTCGGCGCTCGACATTTTCCTTCAACAGTTCCCCATAAAAGGCGTCGTCGGTTCGGGCCTGCCCATCGTGATGGGCGCGAGCTTCACCTTCGTGCCGGCACTCAAGGCGGTCGGTCTCGAACTTGGCTTTGAGGCCGTGCTGGGTGCCCAGGTAATCGGTGGCGCGCTCGTCGTGCTCTTCGGCCTGCTGTTTAGGCGCGTGAGTTTTCTGTTCCCGGCCCCGGTGCTCGGCACCGTCATCTTTGTCATTGGCCTGTCTCTGTGCCCGGTCGCTGTGGCTTCTATGGCGGGCGGGGAGGGCGCTGCCGATTTCGGCAGTGTCACCAACTGGGCCGTCGCGCTCGTGACGTTTGTCGTCACCTTTGTGGCCGGTAACTACGGCAAGGGCGCGCTCAAGCTGGGCAGCATCCTGGCCGGTATCTGCGCGGGCTTTGTTTTGGCTGCGGTGTTGGGCATGGTCGATTTCTCGGCCATCGCGACCGCCAGCTGGTTTGCTCCGCCGGCACTTGGCGCTCATCGTCTGGTGTTCGACCCGGCCGCGTGCGCCGTCGTGGGCGTTGTCGCCATTGTTAACGCCGTGCAGGTCATGGGCGAGTTTGCCGCCGTGTCGTCCGCTGCGCTCGATACCCCTGCGACCGATAGCCAGATCTCGGGTGGCCTGATCGCCAACGGCCTGGTCGGTATGCTGTCGGGCTTTTTGGGCGGCGTCCCCACGGCAACCTTTGGCCAGAATGTGGGCATTATCGCCGAGAACAAGGTCGTCAACCGCATGGTCTTTACGCTTGCCGCCGCCATCTTGCTCATCGCGGGCCTGCTGCCCAAGTGCGCGGCAGTGCTCACGTCCATTCCGCAGCCGGTAATCGGCGGCGCCACCATTGGCGTGTTCGCGACCATCGGCATGAATGGCGTGGTCATGTTTGCCCGCCACGGTCTGTCTCAGCGCGATACCACGCTCATGGGACTCTCTATCGCCTTTGGCACGGGCATTGAGCGCACGGCCGGCGCGCTTGCCGGCACTGGATTCCCCGCATGGGTTGGCACCGTCTTTGGCGGATCCTCCATTGCCGTCGCCGCACTTGTCGCCGTCGTCCTCAACCTGGTCCTGCCTCGCCAAAAATAACGCCCCATATATGAGTTGGGGGTGCGGACAGAAAGCTGGACCGCGGGGCGGTCCGGACTGGAGGTTCGCATGTACAGCAGGGAGAAGGTCG
>CAUGNQ010000045.1 GCA_959600835.1 uncultured Collinsella sp.
GTACCAGGCGGTGAACGCCGGCCTCGGCGCGCAGCATGCCAAACGCGTCCTTGCCCTCGACGGTAAAGGTCGCACGGTCGATGCCGATGACCTCAGCCGCGGGGCAGTCGTTAATGGTGACCTTCCAGCCGCGACGCTGGCAGTACTTCATGTACATCTTAAAGAGCATGAAGGTCCAGTCCTGTGCCTCCAGGCCACCCTGTCCGGGCTTGATGGTCACAATCGCGTCGCCGTGATCGAACTCACCGGTAAACCAGCTCGAAAGCTCGAGCTCGTCGATAGCGCGGGCCAGGCGTTCTGCCGTAGCGGCAGCCTCCTCGCGCAATGCGGCGGCATCGGGGTCGTCGCCCATCTCCTCGGCAAGCTCCAGCGCCGCGCGGGCGTCAGATAGCTCGCCGCGCGCGGTATCCACGGCAGCGATATCTTCCTTGGCGCGAGCGATCTCCTCCATGGTGGCGCGAGCGGCGTCGGCGTCATCCCAAAAGCCGGGGGCCACGCTTTTTGCCTCGAGCTCGGTCACGCGCGTGCGCTTCTCGTCCAAATGAAGATACGACTCGACCTCGCCGAGCCGGTCCGCAAACGCGTCCAGCTCGGCGGGCGTTACCTCTAAAGCCTCGGCCATTAACGATTCCTGCCGTGGCAGTACTTGAACTTCTTGCCGCTGCCGCAGGGGCAAAGGTCGTTGCGGCCCACGTTGACATAAGGGTCATCGCTCTCGGACTTGCGGTAGGTGGTCACCTTGCCGCCGTTGTTGACAGCAGCCGGGCCTCCCTGGACGGCCGTACGAGCCTGAACCTGTGCCTGCTTGCGCAGCACCGAGCTGCCGTTGTCGCCATCGACGTCGGCGGGGCCGGAGAAGCGCGCACCCTCGAGCGCGGGGTCCTCCTTGTGCTCCACGGCCTGCGGGGCGGCCTTGATCTCGATGCGCAGAACGGTGCGCAGGTAATCCTCGTACATGGTGTCAACGAGCATCTGGAAGGCACCATAAGCCTCAGTCTTGTACTCGACCAGCGGGTCGCGCTGGCCAAAGCCGCGCAGTCCGATACCGGTCTTGAGGTAGTCCATCTCCTGCAGGTAGTTCATCCAGCGGGTATCGATGACGCGCAGCATGACCTGGGTGTTGAGCTCGCGCATGAGGTCCTCACCCAGGCGCTCGGCCTTCATGTTGTAGCACTTCTCAACGTAGGCCAGGACATCGGCAGCCAGGGCCTCGAAGTCCTCGTCGGGGAACTTGGGCGTGTCGATATGCCCGGTGAGCTCCACGACCCACTTGCGCAGGCCCTCGAGATCGCGCTCGCCATCGTGGCTGTCCTTGGTGCAGAACTCCTGAACACAGCGGTACACGGTATCGTGCATGACCTCGGTGATGTGATCGGTCAGGTCCTTGCCGTCCAGAATCTTGTTGCGCTCGGCGTAGATGACCTGGCGCTGCTTGTTCATGACGTCGTCGTACTCAAGAACGCTCTTGCGCATGGAGAAGTTGATGCTCTCGACCTTGTGCTGGGCGTTCTCGACGGCCTTGGAGATGATCTTGTGCTGGATGGGCATGTCGTCGCCCATGTCGGCGGTAACCATCATCTTGGAAACGCGGTCCATCTTGTCGCCGCCGAACAGGCGCATGAGGTCGTCCTCGAGCGACAGGTAGAACTGAGTCTCGCCCGGATCGCCCTGACGACCGGAGCGGCCACGCAGCTGGTTGTCGATACGACGGGACTCATGGCGCTCGGTGCCGATGACGGTCAGGCCGCCGGCGGCAAGCACGCGCTCGCGTTCGGCCTTGCAGGTCTCCTTGGCCTCAGCGTTAAACTGCTCGAGCTGCTCGGGCGTCACGTCCTCCATGGTCAGGCCCTCGTACTCAAGGCGCTCGCGCACCAGCTCGTCGGGATTGCCACCCAGCAGGATGTCGGTACCACGACCGGCCATGTTAGTAGCGATGGTCACGGCGCCGTAGCGTCCGGCCTGGGCAACGATATGAGCCTCGCGCTCGTGATGCTTAGCGTTGAGGACCTCGTGCGCGATACCGCGCTTGGTAAGGGCGGCCGACAGCTTCTCGGAGCTTTCGATGGAGACGGTGCCCACCAGGACCGGCTGGCCCTTGGCGTGACGTCGCTCGACGTCGTCGGCAACGGCGTTGTACTTGGCCTGGATGGTGCGGTACACCAGGTCCTCGTGGTCGACACGCTGAACGGGCTTGTTGGAGGGGATAACCTCGACGGGCAGCTTGTAGATCTCGCGGAACTCGGCATCCTCGGTGAGTGCCGTACCGGTCATGCCGGAGAGCTTGTCATACAGACGGAAGTAGTTCTGCAAGGTGATGGTGGCCAGCGTCTGGTTCTCCTCGCGCACGAGCACGCCCTCTTTGGCCTCGATGGCCTGATGCAGGCCCTCGGAGTAGCGGCGGCCTTCCATGATGCGGCCGGTGAACTCGTCGACGATCTTGACCTCGCCGTTGGTGACCACGTACTGCTTGTCGCGGTGGAACATGTACTGGGCCTTCAGCGCCTGCTGCAGGTGGTTGACCAGCTGACCGGAGAGATCGGCATAGATGTCATCGATACCCAGGCGGCGCTCAATCTTCTTAAGGCCGCGCTCGGTGGCGGCGATAGTGTGCTTGGCCTCGTCCATGACGTAGTCGCCCGTGGGCTCTACGTCCTCGGTGGCGGTGAGCATGTCGTGCGAGACGTCCTCGCCGCGCTCAAGGCCGCGCACGGCACGCGCGAAATCCTTGTAGGTGCTGGCGGACTTGGTGCCGGCACCCGAGATGATGAGCGGGGTACGTGCCTCGTCGATCAGGATGGAGTCGACCTCGTCGACGATGGCGTAATGGTGGCCGCGCTGCACGCGCTGCTCGGGGCGAGTGACCATGTTGTCGCGCAGGTAATCGAAACCGAACTCGGAGTTGGTGCCGTAGGTGACGTCTGCCTGGTAGGCCGGACGCTTGAGCTCGAGCGGCATGTTGTTCTGGAGCAGACCGACGGTCATTCCCAGGTACTTGTAGATGCGGCCCATCCACTCGGAGTCGCGCTTGGCCAGGTAATCGTTGACGGTAACGACGTGTACACCCTTGCCGGCAATAGCGTTGAGGTAGCCGGCCAGCGTGGAGACCAGGGTCTTGCCTTCGCCGGTCTTCATCTCGGCGATATGCCCCTCGTGCAGTGCCATGGCGCCAATGAGCTGCACGTCAAAGTGACGCATGCCCGTGATGCGCTTGGAAGCCTCACGCACGGTGGCAAAAGCCTCGGGGAGCATGTCGTCGAGCGACTCGCCGTTGGCGTAACGCTCACGGATCTTCTCAAACTGGGGCTCAAGACCGTTGGTCTGATCGACGATCTTGTAGTAGCGCTTAAGGTCCTTATCGGATCCAAAGGACAGCAGCTTTGACATGAATCCCATGTGGTTTTCCTTTTTGGCCATCGCCCACGCCATGCAGCCTCGGGCGAGTTAAACACAGATAAATGTACTTTAGCCAAACAGGACGCGGCCTATACGGTCGACCTCGACCGCCACGTAATAACTACGACCCGACCGACCTGCCAAAAAGGGACTGGTTTATTTTGGCAGGTTTTATCTGGGAAAACGCCGTCACTCTGCCATTTGGTGCAAACCAACCTGTCCCCTTCGCACCAATCTGGTGCAATGGGGACGAGCTAGCTTGCACCAATAAAAAGAAAAGGGCCGCGCACCCGAACGGATGCACGGCCCTTATGCCATGAATGCGAGCGATTCCGCGGCGAGCTATTTACTCAGCAGCCTCGGTGGTCTCGGCCTCGGCAGCGGCCTCCTCGACGGGAGCCTCTGCGGGAGCCTCGGCGGCCTGCTTGGCAGCCTCCTCGGCAAACTTAGCGGCACGCTTAGCCTTCTCGGCAGCCTTAGCCTCAGCGGCGGCCTTGCGAGCAGCCTCGGCCTCAGCAGCCTTGGCGGCCTTGGCAGCCTTGGCCTCCTCAGCCTTCTTGAGCTGGGCGGCAGCGGCGCCACCGAACTTGTCGGCGAAGCGCTGGACGCGTCCACCGGTGTCGACGAACTTCTGCTGGCCGGTGTAGAACGGGTGGCACTCGTTGCAAAGCTCGACCTTCATCTCGGACACGGTAGCGTGCGTCTTGAAGGTGTTGCCGCAGGAGCACGTCACCGTGCACTCGACATACTGGGGATGGATACCCTGCTTCATGGTAGGACTCCTTATTGGTCAGGCGCTGGTTACCGATCAGCGCATAAGGCGTCTTGGTTTCCGACCAAGACAACAAACTCGGCTATGGTACCACGGCGCCGCGCGTCCCACAAAAGGTTCACGGTCTTTTCGGAACGACACGAATCTGACCCATCGAAACACATCTCCACCGTTCCTTCAACTGGGAAAATGCCGTCCCCGGGGCCTGAGAAGGGCCCCGGGGACGTTCGACTGACTGCGGGAACGGCCTTTCCGCTCAATGTGTTCGGCTGAGATCGGAAATCAACCAAACTGAACTAGGTTCAGTTGACATGGTTAAAAACGAGGGGCGACGCTTTTGCGTCACCCCTCGTCCCGGCCGGTTGCTTTAGTTGTACACACGGTAGTTACACTTGAACTGGGTTATGTGTCCATAGTTGGAGCGGTACCAACCCGACGTATAGCTGATTGCCTCTGCGCCTAGATAGTCGTAGCCCTTGTTGTAGCGAAGCTGACGGTAGGTCGTGTCGTACTCTGCTACGTAAAACGTGTCTCCAGAGAAGGCTTTGTACCGGTCTTTAACCGTCGAAGCCATGTACGCGGGTTCGACATCGCCTTTCTCTCCGTTGAGCGCATAGACGGGTGCCGCGATTCCGCATAAAGCCGTTGCCACGAGGATGGCGTAGACAGCCATGCGCGACGCATTGGACTTCAGCTGTTCAAATAGTTTCATGTCATTCATCTCCCTCGTATGTATCGAGGTATTCCTGCTTGAGCGTCTGCGAGGACGACTCGATCTTTTCCACGAGCGTGCCGGCCTCGATGAAGTAGAACGAGTTGGTGAGGTCTGCCAGGTCGTCGAGCAGATGGCTTGAAATGAGCACGCTGCGTCCCCGCGCCACTTCGCTGCGCATCGCGTCGCAGGAGGTTTTCCGTTTTCCCGGATCGAGGCCGTTCAGCGGTTCATCGAGGATGAGGTACGGGCAATCGGTCGCTATCGCCATGGCAAGCTTTACCTGCTGCTTCATTCCTGTCGAGAGTTTACGGGTCGGCTTGTCGAGATATGGGGAGATTCCGAGGGAGTCGCAGAGCGAGTCGATGTCGGCGGCCGATTTCCACGCCTCCCTAACGAAAGCAAGGTGCTCGATGGCCGATAGCGTGGGATAGAGATCCGCGCCGCCCGAAGAGCTCAGGTAGACGAGTTCTGCAAATTCGGCTGATCGACGTTGGCAGATTCCGTCTGCCGCCAGGCTTCCCGAGCGGATGCGGGTGGGAAATTGGCCCGACAGCGCTTCAAGAAGGGTGGTTTTCCCCGAGCCGTTGGGAGCAACGAGGCCCGCCGCCGTTCCCGGGCTCAGGAAAAGCGACCCGATTGAAAGTATCGTCGTGCTTCCGTATCCCACGCTCGCGTCTAGAAGCTCGAGCCCATGGTGCTTTTTCGCGGGTCCAGGCTGTTTGGGGGAACGTGTCGCAACGGCGCCGACCGCAAAAAGGACCGCGACGTATGCCAGGGCCACGGCAAGCATCGATGCGCTGCCTGAACCGGAGCCAATGAATTCTGTCGGGAAGCATCCTACGTAGCCCGTTGCCTCGATAGGCGAGAACACGGCCAGCGGCAGGAGATTGAGCGCGGCGTTATGCCCTAGTGCCGAATCGGACAGCAACGGGAATGCCGGGGCCGCGACAAGCAGCGCTGAGGTAAGGGGGCCCGCGAGGACGCGCCTCGTTGCGGTCGATAGGACGGCGGAGCAAACGGATATCAAGGTTCCGCCCGCAAGCAGCGCGAGAAGCAGGGCTGTGAAGACGTTTCCCGCGGTCGTGGTGGTAAGCGCGCCGTCATGGAAGAAGGCGATCGGGTACCCAATTTGCCCGAAGCCGTTTAGGACCAAGGCGTAAATGCCCCCGGGTGCGAGGCCGGCGAGGAGCATCGCGGTCCCCGCGACGATTATCGAAAACACGATCTGGATAAGGCGCCGGAATTTGGGCACGGGCGCCTTCGCCGCCAGGGTCGCAGGCCTTGTGGCCCCGAGCAGGAGTATCGACGAGAGAAGGAAGGGGATGAAGGGAAGGAAAGACGGCGCCATGGCAATGGCGTAAGGCAGGAAGGAAAGGAATGGCAGATCGCTTGCGGAGGCTGGAATGTGCGTGATGCCGGAACTGCTCAGAGCACGGCAATATGCGAGTGCCGCGTCATTGGTCTCTCGGTCTCCCACGATGGATCCGGATTGGAAGCCTTCGCCCATGAGCGCGTAGTAGCTCTCGGCAGAATCGAGAAAGGCGGCGTCGGTTTGAGCGGCAAGAGCGGCGTTCGCGTATCTTGCAAGCTCCGCGTCGACTTGCTGCTCTGGCGATAGGTCTATGCCGTTGGCCTGGGGTGCGCGCGTATTGAATGCGTCGACAAAGCCCTGCATGCCCTGCTTCATAAAGAAGGGCCCGTAGATGGGTGAATTGAACGCAATGGGGACGGAAAAGGCTGCAGCGAGAACGAGCGTACAAATCCATGCGGCCTTGTCTCTTAGGATCAGTTTGAGAAGAAGTCGACAGTACATTCAGAAGCACCTACGTTCCTCAAAGAATCGTTAGATTAAAAGTAACAGACCGGATGAAGATACGTGCGACGGGGGCGAGGCGAATGGCTGAGCGGTATCGATACGCGGGTTCAACGGTATCACATTGGCCACATAGATTTTTAACTTGCATTTCTACCCGCCCTTTTCGTAGAGTCGCCGATACGTGCTTAGCGCACCCTCGGCGCGTCCGGCAGGCTTTGCGAAATGGGATCCAGGAGACTTCGGCGCAGCATCATCTTGCGGAATGCTTCTAATGAGCCTCCCATCCTTCAAAAACAGAATCTCATCGCACAGCCTATCGACCGAATCCAAGATGTGGGATGACATGATGATGCACGTACCAGAATCGGCCAGCTTCCTGAGAATCTCGGAATGCAAGTCCACCCTGCTGGGGTCGAGCGCGTTCATGGGCTCATCTAATAGAAGGTACCGCGCGCCCGTCGCATACGCAATCGCCAGGGTAAGCTGCTGCTTCATGCCCTGGCTCAGAGTGCGGATCCTCATCTTCGCGAACTCGCCTATCTGCGTTTGTTCCACTATCTCTTCGATATCGCGAGCATGCGGCCACATATCGCAAACCATCTTGAGGTGATCTTCCGCACGCAATCCGGGATACAGCAGCGTCCCCTCACCAGGTGCATAGAAGATCATAGAACGGACCTCTCTCGCACCCGTACCCTGCACCTCATCCAGAACGATGCTCCCGTCCACGCGAGGACCCGGCAAACCTGCCATCGCACGCAGCAACGTCGTCTTTCCATGCCCGTTCGGAGCGACGAGACCGTAGACCGTACCCGGGGCAAACTCAGCGTTCACCGAATCTACGAGCACCTTCTTTCCATAAGAGATCGTCAGCGTTTGAAGGTCAATCATCGAGATCATCCCCTTTCGATCTTTGGAACACTCAGGCGCACCATCAACGGAGATACGGCGCCCAAGACCACCAGCAGAGCGCCCGATGCGCCGACGACCTCTCCAAAAGGCATCGCGTTCGTCCCTCGCCCAAGGAACCCAATCGTCCCCACCTGGGAAGCGGGATCAAACGAGGCGAATGGAGCCAGCAGCGCGACGCCCATGCCCACGCTTTCAACATGAGCGCTCAACGAACCCAACACCAAGAGAACCGCGCAAACCATTCCGGTGACAACGGAGTTGCGGCTAATCGCTGCTGTCAACGCAGCGACGACGGAAATCACGCCGTATGCCATGACCAGCAACGGAATACTGCACAACACCGCCTCCCCCACCGTGGACGTTGTCGAAGCTCCCGCCCGAATGAGAGCGACGGGATACTCCGATCCACCCGCACCGTTCTTAATCACGGACACAACGACAGCGGGAACCATCGACACCAAAAGCAGCACCAAGCCAAGCAGGAGAGCCAGCGCAACAGCCGTCAGAAAACGCACATGCGCTGTTGCGGGGATCTGGAGAACCAGAAGGGAACGACACTGCAGGTGGGTGCACGCGAGCGATGTGACAACCACGGGCAACAGCAAAAATAAGGAGGGAAGCGCTGCCTGGAGATACGAAAGGAGGATTAATGGGGGCATCTTCGTACTTAACTCGTAAACCTTGGGGTCCGGCAAGCTCGCGATCGACTCAAGCAGAAGGGCGCGCGCCTCCGCACGAGAAGGAGTCTCCGGCTCGATTCCGATCGATTGCAGGAGAGTCGCATCTGCCGCGCCCAGCTCACCTCGAGCGCGCTCGTACGTCGCAAGGCTTCGAAACCCCTCCGCAGGCATAGGCGCGTACACGAAACCCGAAAGAGCATCCCGCATGTCTTCCAGGGCCGCTTTGCCCTCGACGTCCATATTCGCAGCGTTCTGCTCTAGATACCGATCTATTGAACGGAGCTCCCCATCCCTATACCGAACAGCGGAAACGTTATCAGCGTCAGGAAACATCTCGACCAGAGCCGGGGCCAGCATCGTCGTCGACATTGCAATCGCGCATACGGCGAGGGTAGGAGAACGCAGGAGCAGTTTCCCCATCGTTCTTACGTATGCAACGGCGAAGGCACAAGCGCTCGAACGAGTTGCCGTTCTCGATGCAGTGAAGGAACCTCTCTCAAGACAAATCGGGGATATCGGGCACGCGCAGCCGCTCTTTCCAGCAACGCAAAGCAGGCTAATTGCCAGCACCTCAATCCCGATTGCGCATACGAGGGCAATCGCGCCACGCTCGAAGCAAAGTCCAGGCAGATTCACTATCTGCGTTGTCGGGTACGGGCTATAGGCGCCGACGGTCAACTCAGTGTTCGCATACGTAAGGGGATTCAACAGGGCGAACTCACGTAAAGCGATGGATCTTCCGTAATACCCGGGAACCATCGTCACCCCCATCAGGGCACATACGAACACGATTCCAAGCGTAGGGTTATTGGCAATCTTCACGGCAAGGTGAACGACAAGCGAGATGAACGCTGCCACCAAGAATTGCAAGATGGCCGTCTGCGCGAACACCAGCCAAGCCGGTTTGATAACCGGAGTCGCATATTGAATGTAGCCTATCGGATAGAACGGCGAGCCCGGGCCATTCTTCACAAGCGCGGCGATTATCCCTGGAAGATTGATGGCGAGGACGGCAAGCATTGCAAAAACACTCGCCCATACGCTCGATGCAACAAGTCTACCCAGCTCGCCCATCGGTGCCTGGATGATGAGCTTTTCACGTTTGTTAAGACGCGCGGCAAGGAACGAGACGGCAACGGCCGTTGCGACCCATAGCAAGTACTCCTTCGATCCGTCATAATAGGTGTACTCTCCATCCGATATCTGCAGAAACGGAAGTAGGGGAGAGAGCGGTGCCAAGATAAGACGTCCCGCGGCAAGAGGGTACAGAAGCGCGGGCATGCTTGATGAAGAGGTATAGACACCGTCCTCCCCCGCATTCACAAGCGCATCCGCATAGGATGCTGACAATTCCTGCTCAACACGGGTTATTCCCGACTCGAGGTATTCGACCCGTCCGTCGATGCCAGCCGCGCTCCTGAAGACGGGCAGAGCACAAAGAACCATCAACGCAACAACGACAACACAGAGCGACCTGGAGGAGAGAAGCGACCTAAAGATCGCCTTCGAGATTTTGAGCATATTCATCGCCAACCTTAACCTCATCCAGTCGGAACAGAGGGGCCGAACAAAATGCTCGGCCCTTATTACTTGCCGGCAAAGTCAATTTAACATAAACTGTTAAAAAGTAACCTGAGTTTTTTAAATTCTTCGGAGGTTATTATGAGTTCCGACAATCGCACTCCCCGGCTTCATTCCTTCCGCATCGCATGTGCGATAGCCTCTGCGACCCTTTGCGCCACCGCCATCGCACAAGTGGCGTTCTCCTTAAAGCCAGCAATCGAAGTGCTCGACAACCCTGTAATTGCAGACTCCCCCGCGTATCCAGCCCTTGCGATCTCGACATTGGTCCCTGCCGTCATCGGTATCGCTATGACCATCCTCAGCGCCGTTCTCGTGTGGACGATCAAGAGCGGAGACCCCTTCAAGAAAGGGTCTGCGACATGCTTGAAGGTGCTCGGCATTCTCTTCGTTGTTCAAGCTGCCACCAGCCTCTACGCCGGCTCACTCAAAACCTCCGTTTCGATGTTTGGCGGCGAGGGGGCCGTCGGCGCCCAAGAGATCGCTTCATCATTCGATTGGACCTCTCTGGTTCTCGGCATCGTCCTGTTCATGCTTTCCCAGCTCTTCTTGTACGCCCGAGAGCTGTACCTCGACTCCGACGAGATTGCGTAAGGAAACGCCATGCCCGTAATTGTTCGCCTCGACAAGATCATGGCCGAGCGAAAGATTTCCTCGAACGAACTTGCCGAAAGGATTGGAACCACGCCCGTGAACCTGTCCCGTATTAAAAAAGGGCATATTCGCGGCATTCGCTTCAACACACTCGAGCAGCTATGCCTCGCCCTTCGTTGCCAACCCGGAGACCTTCTCGAAGTCATGAGCGAAGAGGATGCCCGAAAGGAGTTCGGACTCGATTGATCCGCCGAGGATTAGAGGGCGGTCGTACTCGCCCTGCACACGGGGATGCGAATCGGCGAGGTCTGCGGCCTTCGGTGGTGCGATGTGGATTTCGAGACGGGCCTGATCTCGATCAGACACTCGGTGGCGTACGCGAAGGGAATGGGTTCGTTCATCAAGGACACCAAGACCCATGACGCCAGGGGTATCCCCATCGACCCGGTCGGCCTACTCCCCTTCCTGAAGGAGACCCACGAGATCGACTGCGGAAAGCTGCGCTTGCGCGGCCTTACCGGGGCGGTCGAGATCGGGGACTGCTACATCCTGTCGGAGCCGGGCGCGACCTTCGCGACGACAAGCTATATCCGCAGGGCGTTCAAGACGTTCTCGGAGACCAACGGCCTCATGGGCACCAACGACGAGCTGATCACGTTCCACGGCCTTCGCCACACGTTCGCAACGCAGTGGATCCGCCAAGGCGGCGATATCAAGGCGCTCCAATCGATCCTCGGCCACAAGGACGCCATGGCGACGCTCAACGTCTACGCCGACATCGAGCCCATCTCCAAAATCCATAACATGCTGCGCGCCACGCCGTGCCTTTGGCGCGGGCACCTCGGGCCGAGGGTCGATCCGGGTCCCATGTTCCAACAGAGGATCCAGGAGTCCATCGAGACGCTCCAGGCGTTCGGCTACGGCATCACCGAGCCGGACGACCGAAATATCGCCATACGCGACGTGAAGACGAACAGTTGGCTCTAGCTCACCGAGTACGCGGCAGTGCTGGGCCCATCCCAACTGAGGTCACGGTGGTCCGATAGGGGCGCCGCCCGCGGCATGCGCCGCGGAGGACATCCCCTACCGAAGGGCGGGGATGCCCTCCGCTTCCAGTTCGGAATCAGCCGTCGGAGGCGTTCGGCTGACTGCGGGAACGGCCTGTCCGCTCAATGTGTTCGGCTGAGATCGGAAATCAACCCAACACGAGCCGGACACGCGCCAGACGGCTCTTCCCCGTACGGCCTTCCCCCTTACGCTCATGTTGCAGGCATGTAACGCCGCAGCGAGCGCGCCTTTTTTGCGCCAGACAGGTACAATGATGAATACTGTACCGTAGCGGAGCGCCCCGCGCGCGCCGCAATCACGCGAAAGGGTTTCCCATGGCCGAGATCTCGTCCTCCCGTATCGTCATCACCGTCCTTGGCAAGAACCGCCCCGGCATCGTCGCCGGCGTCACCCGTGTCCTAGGCGAGGCCAACGTCGACATCCGCGACATCACGCAGTCCATTATCGAGGACATCTTCACCATGACCATGCTGGCCGATACCGCCGAGTCCAAGCTCGACTTCGCCGAGCTGCAGAAGGCGCTGGCCGAGGCCGGCGAGCTTTCGGGCGTCAACGTGTCCATCCAGCGCGAGGACGTCTTCAACTTTATGTACCGCCTGTAGCGAGCAAGCCGCTGGGGATAGCCTGACGCGCGCATGCCCATGCAAGTCACCCCGATGCGGCCCGGAGAGGAGCGCACATGGCCTACGACGCCAAGAAAATCTATTACCGCTTCGATGACCACTTGAGCCGACTGGTTCTGGATTACGAAGCAAGCCGCCAGATTTCGTCTGAGAGCGAAAGCCTCTACCACGGCCTGCCGACCGACCCTTATGACGAGGGCTTGTTCGAAGAGCACAATGTCAAGCGCGGCCTGCGCAATGCCGACGGCTCGGGCGTGGTCGCGGGCCTCACTCGTATCTCGGATGTGCACGGCTACAACAAGGTCGACGGAAAGGTCGTGCCCGATCAGGGCAAGCTCACGCTTCGCGGCTACAGCATCGAGGATCTGGTCAACAATGCCCAGGCCGAGAATCGCTACGGCTACGAGGAAGTCGCCTATCTGCTTATCACGGGTTCGCTGCCCAACAAGGAAGAGCTCGACGGCTTTTGCGAGCGCCTGGGCGCCTTTAGACACCTGAGTGACGAGTACGTTAAAGAGTTCCCTATGACCACGGTGTCGTCGAGCATCATGAACGTGCTCCAGCGCGCCGTACTGTTGCTCTACGCCTTCGATGCCGAACCAGACGTGATCACGCCCGAGCACGAAATCGACGTCGCCATTTCCATGCTCGCACGTCTCCCGCGCATCGCCGCCTTCGCACACATGGCCTCGGTCGCCAAGCTTCGCGGCTCCGAGGTTCACGTGCCGCACCCCACGCCCGGTCTCTCCACCGCCGAGACCATCCTACAGGTCTTGCGCGGTGGCATGGCGTTCACCCGCGACGAAGCCATGCTGCTCGACGTGATGCTCATGCTGCATGCCGAGCACGGCGGCGGCAACAACTCCACCTTCGCTTGCCGCGTGCTGTCGTCTTCGGCCACCGACCCGTATTCCGCCTACGCCGCGGCTATCGGCTCGCTCAAGGGCCCGCGCCACGGCGGTGCCAACGCCAAGGTCGTGTCCATGCACGAGGACATCCGCGCGCATGTCTCCAACTGGGAGGACGAGGACGAGGTCGCAGCCTACCTGGGCAAGATCCTCGACAAGCAGGCCTTCGACGGCACGGGCCTCATCTACGGTATGGGCCACGCCGTCTATACGCTCAGCGACCCGCGCGCCGAGGTCTGCCGCCGTTACGCGCGCACGCTTGCCGCCAAGAAGGACCTGGGCGATGAGTTCGCGCTCATCGAGCGCATCGAGCGCCTGGCGCCCCAGGTCATGCGCGACCACGGCATGACCAAGCCCATCTGCGCCAACATCGACCTGTACACGGGCTTTATCTACAAGATGCTCGGCGTGCCCGAGACGCTTTTTACGCCGTTATTCGCCGTCGCCCGCATGGCCGGCTGGTCGGCACACCGCATGGAAGAGCTCTTCTGCGCGCACCGTATTATTCGCCCGGCCTATCGTCCGGTGATCGAGCCGCTGGAGTACAAGCCGATCGCCGACCGCTAGGACGCGGACCGTTATAGAACTCGAGCGTGGCCAGGGCATCACCGCCCTCGGCCACGCTTTTTATGCCAGTAGAAAGGGCTGCATCGAATGATTGTTTTTTCCGATATGGATGGAACACTGTTGACGAGCGACAAGCAGATGGGCGACGCCACCTGGGCGATGCTCGACGAGCTCGCACGTCGCAGCATTGAGTTTGTACCGTGCACGGGGCGTCCGCTGTCGGGCGTCTTTGAGCCCATCCTCGCCCATCCTGCCGTGCACTACGCGGTCTGCGCCAATGGCGCCAGCGTCTGGCAGCTCGACGACGATGTGCCCAACGATGCCTCGCGCGCCACGCGCATTTTGAGCCGTCCGCTCGATCGCGGCATTGCCCATCGCGTCCATCGCATCGCCGCCGGCCACGATGTGACCTTCGATATCTTCGCGGATGGGCAGTGCTTCCTCCCCCGCTCGCTTTACGGGCGCCTGGATGAGTTCTGCGGCGGTGACCCCCACATCGCGGCTTCGCTCAAGCGCACACGAACACCGATCGACATGGATATCGACAGTAAGATCGACGGGGTCGAGACGCTCGAACGCATCGCCATGTACTGGCACGACCCGGCCGATCGCGACGCCATCGCGGCTGAGCTCGACACGCTCGGAGGCATTGAGGTCACGCGTTCTTACGCCATGAATATCGAGGTCATGGGTGAGGGCGCCACCAAGGGAACGGCCCTCACGTGGCTATGCGAGCACCTGGGCGAGCGTCTCGTCGACGCCTGGGCGTTCGGCGACAACATCAACGACATCCCCATGCTGCAGGCAGCGGGCCACGGCATGGCCATGATCAACGCCGAGCCCGAGGACCGCGACGCCGCCGACGCCATCACCGAGTTCGACAACGACCACGACGGCGTCGCCCGCACCATCATGGCTGCCCTCGCCTAGCAGCAGCAACCCGGCAGGGCAGCTAATTTGGGACGGGGCTATTTTAGCTGCCCGCTTGTGTGGGGTAGCTAAAATAGCCCCGTCCCAAATTAGCTGCCCCAGTCACAGTAGTCGTTGGGGACACTCTTCGCGAAAAAGCTGCAAGGACTGTCCCCAGCTGCCGGCAGAAAAGGAACGTCCCCAACTGCCGGATTAGGCGAGGCTCTCCAGAACGTGGCGGAGCTCCTGCTGGACGGCGTGGTCGCGGTTACAACCCACCACGCGATCGGCCACCGCCTTAAGCGCGGGGCGCGCGTTTTCCATCGCGCAGCCCGTGCCGACAAAGCGAATGATCTCGTAGTCGTTCATCGAGTCGCCAAACGCTATGACCTCGTCGCGATCAATGCCGTAATGCTCCGCGAGCTGCGCGATACCCGAGGCCTTCGATACACCAGGCTGCATGGCATCGATCCACGCGTTGCCCGAAGGCGCAAAAGTAAAGAGCTGACCAAGTTCGCGCTGTAGCACGTACGCACTGTCCATAACCGCACTGTCGTCGCAAAAGATACTCGCTTTGATGATATTTACGCTGGGATCGGGCAGCTCCCAAATACGCTCGGCATTGGGAAGGTCCTTATCGACCTCACGCACGAACTTGCACTCGTCATCGAGCAGGAAGGACTTGGTTCGGTCAAAGAGCGCAAGATGCAGATTGGGAAACGTCCTGACGGCTTGGGCGAGCCTTCGAATCGCCAGGTGGGAATACACCTCACGGTCTACCATCTTACCGTCGGCGTAGACTTGGGCGCCGTTAGCGGCGACAAAGTCCATCTTGTCGCGAACGGGCGCAAAGAACTCGCACAGGCGATCGTAGCGACGACCTGACGATGCGGCGAAATGCACGCCATGCTCGTGTAGCGCCAGAATCAGTTCGTAGGTCTCGGGAGGCACCTGGCCGTTTTCGTCAAGCAGTGTGCCGTCCATATCGGATGCAATCAGTTTAAACATAGAAAAGCTCCCTTCGGGCTTAGTAGTGAAAACAGATGTATATCTGAAAACACCGTACCCAAAGGGAGCTCGAATAAGACCCCGTAGTTATAAACGTTACATGGACCTAGCAAATAGCTCACGCGCGCCAGAGGCCCCACGGTCGCGACGTCAGGCAGCCCGCCAAAGAGTGTCCCCAACGGCTAGTCGTTTAAGAACGTCCCTGATGACTAGTCGGCGTAGGTGAAGGTTGTGACGTCGAACATGCCCTCGGGACGGATGCGGAGCGTCGGGATCACCGGCAGGGGCAGGAAGATGATGCCCATGATGGGGTCGAGCGGCGGCTCGATGCCCATGGCGCGCGCCTTGACCATAAAGTCGTCGTGCTGCGCCGCAACGTCTTCGGCAGCGCCCTCGCTCATCAGGCCGCCGAGCGCCAGCGGAATGCGCGCCACGACCTCGCCGTTGCGCACCAGCACGTGGCCGCCCTGGCCCACGGCCTCAACGGCAGCCATCATATCCGCCGCATTGTCGCCCACCACGCACACGTTATGCGAGTCGTGGCCGATCGTGGAGGCAATGGCGCCACCGGTGATGGTAAAGCCGCGCACCCAGCCGCGACCGATATGCTTGCCGACGAGCCCCATGCCAGCGGGGCCGTCGCCGTCGGCGCCCTCGGCCTGCAGCGACACGCCGCGGCCATGGCGCTCAATCAGCATAATGCGGCGCAGGCCCTCGGTGTTCTTGGGGCGAACCATGCCCGTGATGGCCTTGCCCGGCACCACGTCAATCACGGCCTCGCCCGGCTTAAAGGCATAGTCGAATACGTCGAGCGAAAGCTTCGGCAGCTTAACGGAGGCGCGTAGCTCATCGGCAAGGGCCGCGACCTCGGCCATCTCGGGTGCAATCTCGCCCACAAAAGTGCCGTCCTGTGCCACGAGCGCGCCGGCGGCATACACGCGATGCGGAGCCGTGGCAAACGTCAGGTCGTTGAGCACCAGCAGGTCGGCACGCTTGCCCGGGGCAATCGCACCACGCAGCTCGTGTGGGTCGCGGCAACCGTGGTCCAGGCCAAACGCCTCGGCCGTGGAGAGGGACGCCATAGAGATAGCGACCACGGGGTCGATGCCGGCCTCGATAGCCGCGCGGCAGGCATTGTCGATCATGCCGGTCGCAAGCGCATCGGA
>CAUGNQ010000046.1 GCA_959600835.1 uncultured Collinsella sp.
ACGGTCATCGACGACAACCTCGATACCCTCGGCGCACAGGCCCTCGACGATTTGGTCGCAAACGTTAGCGCACTCCTCCTTCTTGGGATCGAGCGGAATCACCGCGACCTCGTACGGGGCAACGGAGACCGGCCAGACGATGCCGTGTTCGTCGTTGTGCTGCTCCACGACGGCAGCAAGCGAGCGGGACACACCAACGCCGTAGCAACCCATGATAAGCGGCTTCTCCTTGCCGTCCTCGTCCATAAAGGTGGCGCCCATGGCCTCGGAATACTTGGTACCCAGCTGGAAGACCTGCGAGACCTCGATGCCGCGAGCAGCAGAGAGCGGCTTGCCGCAGTGCGGGCAGGGATCGCCGGCAACGACGGTTACCAGGTCGGCCCACTCGTCGACGGTAAAGTCGCGCTCGGGGCAGGCACCGGTAAAGTGATAATCGATCTCGTTGGCACCGCAGGCCCACTGCTTGGACTCGCGCAGGCTCTCGTCGCACACCAGGCGAATGCCCTCGGGCAGGTTAACCGGTCCGATAAAGCCCTTATGCAGACCGTAGGTCTGGAGCTCCTCATCAGTCATCATGCGATAGCCCTTGCCAAAGACATGCTCGGCCTTGCAATCGTTGAGCTCGTGGTCGCCCGGAACAATGGCCACGACGGGCTTGCCCTCGGCGTCGAGGAGTGCCAGAGACTTGCGCGTGCCGTTCTCGGGGAAGCCGAAGAACTTTGCAACGGCCTCGATGGTGCCCATGCCCGGAGTCTCGACCTTGGTAAGCGTACCGTCGCCAGGACCCTCGGTCACAACGACCTTGGTGCTTGCGGCCTCATCGTCGGCAGCGAAGCCGCAATCGTCGCAGTAGACGAGCGAAGCCTCGCCAGCGTCGGCCAAAGCCATGTACTCGACGGAGGTATCGCCACCGATCTCGCCGGAGTCGGCGACAACGGGCAGAGCCTTGATGTAGCAGCGCTCGCAAATGTTGGCATAGGCCTGCTTCATCTTGTCGTACTCCTCCTGCAGGCTCTCCTGCGTAGCAGAGAAGCTGTAGGCGTCCTTCATGATGAACTCGCGACCGCGCATCAGGCCAAAACGGGGACGGAACTCGTCGCGGAACTTATCCTGGATGTGATAGAGGTTCACTGGCAGCTGCTTGTAGGAACGCAACTCATTGCGCACCAGGGCAGTCACGGTCTCCTCGTGCGTGGGTCCGAGCACAAACTCGCGGCCGTGGCGGTCATCAAAGCGCACAAGCTCCTTGCCATAGGCATCGATACGGCCGGACTCACGCCACAGCTCGGCATCGACCATGATGGGCATCATGAGCTCCTGAGCACCGGCGGCATCCATCTCGTCGCGCACGATGTTCTCGATCTTGCGGATCGAGCGCCAAGCGAGCGGCAGATAGGAATACAGGCCGGCGGCCTCCTTGCGGATCATGCCAGCGCGAAGCAGCAGACGGTGGCTCGCTAGCTCGGCATCCGCCGGATCCTCTTTGAGCGTCGGCGCATAGAGCTTAGACATATACATTGCTCGGGTCATTTATTTCTCCTCAATAAGTTTGTCGACCTCGGCCATAAGCGCGTCGACAATTTGATCCTCAGCTACTTTACCAATGATCTGGCCATGCGAAAAGAGCAGGCCCTGACCACGTCCGCAGGCAACACCCAGGTCGGCGTCAGATGCCTCTCCGGGGCCGTTGACCGCACATCCCATCACGGCGATCGAAAGCGGCGCGGAATAGTTCTTAAGCCGCTCGGTGACCTCCTCGGCGATGGGAATCAGGTTAACCTGGCAGCGGGCGCACGTGGGGCACGAGACAATCTCGGGACCACGGCGACGCAGGCCCAGCGACTGTAGAATTCCCCAGGCGACCGGCGGCTCCTCAACCGGATCGGCCGTGAGCGACACACGCATGGTGTCACCGATGCCTTCGGAAAGCAAGATACCCAAGCCTACAGAGCTCTTGATAGTGCCCTGAAGCTTGGTCCCCGCCTCCGTCACGCCCAGGTGGAGCGGAACATGCGGTATCTCGCGCGACAGGGCGCGATAGGTATCAAGTGTCGTCTGTACGCTATGGGCCTTGGCGGATAGCACGATGTTGGTAAACCCACGGTCCTCAAAGTGCCGCACAAAGCGTTCGCTCGACATCACGAGCTTTTCGGGCTGCGTGAGGTCGTCGCGCTCGGCAATATCTTGCTCAAGCGAGCCCGCGTTCACGCCAATGCGAATCGCGCAGCCCGCGGCACCCGCGGCATCGATGACGGCATCGACCTTAGCCCAATCGCCGATATTGCCGGGGTTGATGCGCAGCTTAGAGGCACCAGCCTCGACAGCGCCAATGGCAAGCTTATGGTTAAAATGGATATCGGCGACGATTGGCACCGGAGACTCGGCACAAATCGTGCGAAAGCCCTCGAGCGCAGCCTCGGTAGGCACGCTCACGCGCACGATATCGCAGCCAGCCTGCGCCAACGCGCACACTTGCGCAAGCGTTGCCTGGGCATCAGCAGTATCGGTGCAGGTCATAGACTGAACCACGACCGGAGCGCCACCACCGATCTGCACGCCGCCCACATGCACGGGGCGCGTCAACTCGCGAGGCAAAGGATGGGATAAAGACAATCCAAACACTCCCCTACAGAATAAATCGAAGGATGTCGGAACGAAGCATATAGACAAACAGCAGTGCAAAGAGCGCGATGCCGACATAGCTGACGATTGTCTGCACTTTGAGCGGCAGCTCGCGGCCCGCAATCTTTTGAATGATCTCGATGACCAGCTTGCCGCCATCGAGTGGTGGGATGGGCAGCAGGTTCATAAAGCCAAGCGAGAACGAAATGAGGGCGGCAAAGGAAAGGAACGTGGCAGGGCCGGCAGCAGCGGCCTGTGAGGACATAACGCTAATACCCACGATCGAAGAGGACTGATCGAGAATCTCCATCGTATGCTGCGGCTGGAGCAGGCGCATCACGCCATCCGCTGTCTGCACGACATAGGAGAACGACAGGCGAGCCGACGTGATGGGGTCTAAACGGACCACCTGCGTAGAGGCATACACACCTAGGCGCTCGTCCTCTTTGAGCGCAACCGTGGTCGAATGCTGCTTGCCGTCACGCTCGTACTCGATGGCGATATCGTCCTTACCGGCAGCCTTGCCGATGGCATCGTAGACATCCATCCAAGTGGAACATGAGACACCGTCAACCGAAAGGATCGCGTCACCGCCCTCGATACCCGCCTTGGCGGCAATAGACCCCTCGTCAACCTGACCGATCACGTTGGTATCCATCGGCACGGTGACACCCGCAATGGAATAGATGCTCATAAGGAGCAAAAAACCCGTCAAGATATTGACGATAATGCCCGCGAGCAGCATAAAGGCGCGCTTGAGAAAGCCTTGGCCAAGATAGGTGTGCGAGCGCTCTTGCGCAAGGAACTCGGCCTCGCCGCACGGCAGCTCCCACACATCGCCCTCGGCAGTCGCATGTTCGCGATCGAAACGGCGACCATCAAAGGTGGTATAGCCTGCCTTGTCTCGCGGCAACGTCTGATATTTGGTGGGATAGTAGCTCGGCGAGGGCTTCTCCCCTTCCTCATACCAGGGCGCGATGGAGCCCCAGCCCAGCAAAAGGGCGCATGCCTCGAGCACATCCTCCTCGGAAAGCTCGAGCTCGACAGCAAGGTCGGCCACGGTCACGCGACCATGACGATAGATAGCCGCGAGCACGCGGTCGGCGCACGAAACATCGGTCGGATCCATACCGCAGATGGCAGCGTAGCCACCCAGCAGCAGCGGGGTCACGCCAAACTTGGTTCCAATGCGACGCGACGTGTAATGGATGTCAAAGCGGCACGGCAGACCCAAAAAGAACTCGGTCACACGGACGCCGCAGGCACGCGCCGCCAAAAAGTGGCCGCCCTCGTGCAAAAACACGAGGACGGAAAGCATCAGCAGGCCCCAAAAGACCGATGAGAGAACGCTCAGAACAGTATCCATAAAACGAAAAAGCAATCCTTATGGGTTAGGAACGGGTTGCGGCGAGCACCTGCGCAGCCTTTTCACGCGCCCACGCATCGATGTCGCGAAGCTGCTCAAACGAATCGACCACCTGCATATCGTGGGCGTCCATGCAGGATTCCACAATGCGATCGATATCGGTAAAGCTGCAGCCATCGTGCAGGAAGGCATCGACGGCGACCTCGTTGGCGGCATTGAGCACGCACGGCATGGTGCCACCCGTCTTGCCGGCACGCTCGGCCAGTGCCAGACAGCGGAAGGTATCCATGTCGGCAGCATCAAACGTGAGCTGCCCCAGCTCGCGGAAATCGATACGAGGCGCCGGAGTATCCCAACGCTCGGGATACGAGAACGCGAACTGGATGGGAATACGCATGTCGGATGCACCGAGATGCGCCATCACGGAGCCGTCGGCAAACTCGACCATAGAGTGAATCTTGGACTGACGCTGCACGACCACGTTAATGAAATCGAGGTCGCAGTTAAACAGATGCATGGCCTCAATGCGCTCCAGGCCCTTGTTCATGAGGGTGGCGGAGTCAATGGTGATCTTGGCACCCATGGCCCACGTGGGATGCGCGAGGGCATCGGCACGCGTCACGCGATCGAGCTCGTCGCGCGTGCGGCCAAAGAACGGACCGCCCGAGCAGGTGAGCCAAATGCAGTGGGCCTCGCGCGGGTTCTCCCCCAGATAGCACTGGTAGATGGCGGAATGCTCAGAGTCGACCGGAATAAGCTGGCCCGGTTGCGCCAACGGCATAAGCAAGTCGCCACCGACGACGAGGGACTCCTTGTTGGCAAGGGCAAGGCGCTTATTCGAGGTCAAGGCCGCATGGCTCGCCTCGAGACCGGCGGCGCCCACAATAGCGACGAGCACGCAGTCGACATCGTCGCGACGCGCGAGCTCGCAAACCGCCTGCGCGCCAACGCCGAGCTTCGTTCCCTCGGGCAACTCCTGCAGCACGGCGTCATCGCCATGATCGACATCGGCCACGGCAACCGCCGGAACCGAGAACTCGCGGGCAGCGGCAACGAGCTCGGAGGTACTGGAGTTAACGGACAGCGCCGTCACCTGCAGGCGATCGGCATGCTGGCGGCACACATCGAGCGCCTGGGTGCCGATAGAGCCCGTACAACCCAGGATGGCAACGCGAAGGCGTCCATCGGGGCCATACGTCGTCTGGAAGGACATTACAGCACGCCTCCGATCATCAGCAACAGCTGCGCGGTGATGCAGCCGAAGATAAGCGAATCGCTACGATCGAGCATTCCGCCGTGGCCCGGGATAAGGTTGCCGGAATCTTTGACGCCCACACCGCGCTTGATGCGCGACTCGATAAGGTCGCCGATAACGCCCAGAATGGACACGACCACGCCGCACAGCAGCGCATAGGGCAGGCTGAGCTTGTAGAAGTGCGTCGCCCACAGGATGAGCCAAATCAAAACCGAGCCCAAGATGCCGCCGGCAAACCCCTCCCAGCTCTTTTTGGGAGAGATCTTGGGAACCATCTTGTGCTTGCCGATACGGCTGCCCACGATGTAGGCAAACGAATCGGAGACCCAAAGGGACGCGCAAACGCCCACTGAAAGCAGGGCGCCGGCAAAACCGGGCACGGCATCGCGCAGCAGCACGATAGCCGACAGCATAAAGCCAGTGTAGATGGGACCCATGAGCGTCACGGCCACATCAGAGATGCGGGTACGCGGCGACCAGACATACCAAATGCCCACAGCGAGCATCAAGGCAAAAAGCAGGGCATTCAGCAACATCGAATCGCCCAACGCCGACAGCGGAAAGAGTACGGCGGCAGCGATACCCATGCGCTCGTTAGCCATCTTGCCATCGAGCCTTGTCATACGGAAAAACTCATAGCAGCACAGACCGCTCATGACAGAAACAAAGATGGCCGTGGGCACGATACCCAAAACCAGGCACAGGATAAAGACAACGGCGTAGACGATACCGGCGGCGGCACGGGTAATAAAGCCCGCCAGCCACGAACCGGTGCCGCTCTTCGCTGCAGGCGCTCCCGCAGTGGCAGCTTTGCGCACAGGCGTCTTGGGAGCAGATGCCTTGGGACGATCGGACACGATTAAGCCTCCTCGGTCTTGCTCAGTCCACCAAACCTACGGTCACGGCCCTGATAGGCCAAAATGGCGTCGACAAGGCCCCAACGATCAAAGTCGGGCCAATAGGTATCGGTGACGTAGAATTCGGAATAAGCCACCTGCCACAGCAGATAGTTCGAAAGGCGCAGCTCACCAGAGGTGCGAATCACAAGTTCGGGATCGGGAAGACCGGCGGTATAGAGGTGGGAAGCCACCATGTCGTCATCAATTGCGGCAGGATCGATCTTACCGGCGGCAGCGTCGGATGCGATCTGACGGACAGCGCGGGTAATCTCGGCACGCGCGCCGTAGTTGACGGCAAGCGCCAGCGTCATACCGGTGTGATCGGCGCACTCGGCAAGACCGCGCTCAAAAACGTCGCGAGTCTTCTTGGGCAGCGCGGAAATGTCACCCAAAAAGACTACGCGCACATTTTCGCGCTTCAGAAGCGGCAGCTCGTCGATAAACGTCTTGGCAAACAGGTGCATCAGAACGTTGACTTCGTGCTGCGGTCGATTCCAGTTTTCGGTCGAAAATGCATAGGCCGAAAGCACGTCGACGCCCAGGCGCACGCAGGCGGTAATGATCTCGCGCAGCGAGACGATACCCGCCTTGTGGCCCTCGGTGCGTGCAAGACCGCGCGACGTGGCCCAACGACCGTTGCCGTCCATGATGCACGAGATATGGTGCGGAATGTTATTGAGGTCAAGGTCGGAAAAACCGACGCCCGCAGGGGCGTCGGCAAAGTACTCGACCAGTTTATGCTCGTCGTATTGCACCTTAGATCTCCATGACCTCGGCTTCTTTTTCCTTCAGAAGCTCCTCGACCTTGGCGACATACTCATCGGTGTGCTTCTGGACCTTGGCCTGCTCGCGACGGACATCGTCCTCGGTGAGCTCCTCATCGCGCTCGAGCTTGTTGTTGAAGTCGCGACGGATGTTACGGATAGACACCTTGGCCTGCTCGGCGTACTCGCGGCACTCCTTGACGAGTTCGCGACGGCGCTCCTCAGTGGGGGCCGGGAACGGCAGACGAACGACGGTGCCATCGGAGTTGGGGGTAATGCCCAGATCGGAAGCGCCGATGGCCTTGACGATAGCGTTGATGAGCGCCTTGTCCCACGGCTCGATGAGCAGCATGTGAGCCTCGGGGGTCTTGACGGCGGCAACCTGCGTGACCGGCGTGGGGACACCGTAATAATCGACGGTGATGTCGGACAGAATGTTGGCGTTGGCGCGACCGGTACGGACCTTGGAGAAGTTATGCTTGAGGGACTCGAGCGACTTGTCCATATGGGCGGTGATGTTCTCTGCCATGCTTAATCCTCCTGATAGACGAGCGTGCCGACGGGCTCACCCGCGAGCGCGCGCTTGACGGTGTCCTCGCCATCGATGTTGAGGACCAAAATCGGCATACGGTTATCCTGGCACAGTGCCGTAGCCGTGGAATCCATAACCTGCAGACCGCGGACGAGAACCTCGTGATAGGTAATCTTGTCAAAACGGACGGCATCGGCGCACTTGACGGGATCCTTGTCGTAGATGCCGTCAACCTTGGTGGCTTTAATCAGAATCTCGGCGCCGATCTCGCACGCACGAAGAGCCGCGGCGGTGTCGGTCGTAAAGTACGGATTGCCCGAACCGGCAGCGAAGATGACGACGTTGCCCTTGGACAGATGGTTGATAGCGCGGCGACGAATATAGGGCTCGCAGATCTCGTTCATCTGGATAGCGCTCATCACGCGGCAAGGAACATCGTTGTGCTCGAAGGCATCCTGCAGGGCGAGCGCGTTCATAACGGTTGCCAGCATCCCCATGTAGTCGGCCTGAGCACGCTCCATGCCACCGGCAGCGCCTGCCATGCCGCGGAAAATATTGCCGCCGCCGACAACGACGCCGACCTCATGGTCAACGGCGAGCAGCTCCTTGACCTGCTTGGCAAGATGATCGGTAACCTTGGGGTCGATGCCATATTGGCCGTCGCCCATCAGTGCTTCGCCGGAAAGCTTAAGAAGCACGCGTTTATATCGGATGTCGGACAAAGCGATCCTCCTTTAATTAGACTCTCAATATGATATCAAAGGCTCTGATAAGAGCCATGAAAAAGCAGGCTGTGAGTAAAACCCACAGCCTGCTCATTACCAGCTACAAGAGCTTATTTACTCGCCACGGACCAGACGGTCAAAGGCAACGACGGTAATGGTGTCGCCGAGCTCCTTGGAGACCTGCTCAGCGTACTTCTTGATGGTGAGGGAGCTGTCCTTGATGAACTCCTGCTCGGTGAGCACGGACTGCTTGTAGAACTTCTCCAGACGGCCAACAGCCATCTTCTCCTGGATAGCCTCGGGCTTGCCGGACTCGGCAGCCTGAGCCATGTAGATCTGCTTCTCGTGCTCGACGGTCTCGGCCGGAACCTGATCGCGGGTAGCGCAGATCGGGGCGACGGCGGCAACCTGAAGGGCAACGTCGTGAGCGAAGGTCTTGAAGGACTCTGCCTGAGCGGTCTCGGCCTTCTCGAAGGCGAACTCGACGAGGACGCCGATCTTACCACCCATGTGGATGTAAGAAGCGAGCGCGCCGTTCTCGGCCTTGCGGGCAGCGAAGCGGGAGATCTTCATGTTCTCGCCCATGATGTGAATCATCTCGGTGAGCTCGGAGGAAACGGTCTCCTCGCCCATCGGCTTCTCGAGCAGAGCGTCGACATCGGCAGGCTCGGTGGTAGCGACAACCTCAGCGACCTTGGAAGCAAAGCCGGTGAACTTGGCGTTGGAGCCAACGAAGTCGGTCTCGCAGGAGAGCTCGAGCAGAGCGCCGGTCTTGCCATCCTCGGAGACGAACGCGGCTACAGCGCCCTCGTTGGTCTCGCGGCCAGCCTTCTTGGCAGCCTTGGCGAGGCCGTTCTTACGAAGAACGTCGACAGCGGCGTCCATGTCGCCGTCAGCCTCGACGAGAGCCTTCTTGCACTCCATCATCGGGGAGTCGGTCATCTCGCGGAGCTGCTTGACCATAGCGGCGGTAATCTGGGCCATTGTGGTTCCTTTCAAAGAGATGAAAAAGAATTAACTAAGACTGATTTACTCGGCCTTGGGCTCAGCGGCCATCTCGGCCTCGGAGACCTGCTCCTTGCCGGAGCCAGCGAGGCAGGCGTCAGCCATGAGCTCGCACATAAGGGTGACAGCAGAGATAGCGTCATCGTTACAGGGGATGCCGTACTCGACCTCGTCGGGATCGGAGTTGGTGTCGATCAGAGCGACGACGGGGATGTTCAGGCGCTGAGCCTCCTTGATGGCGTTCTCCTCGCGCTTGGTGTCGATGACGAAGAGAGCCTGGGGCAGACCCTTCATGTCGCGGGCGCCACCGAGGTTGGTCTGGAGCTTGGTGAGCTCCTTGCCGAGAACAGCCTGCTCCTTCTTGGGGAGCACTGCCATGCGGCCGTCCTCGACCATGGCCTCGAGCTCCTCCATGCGGTTGATGCGGGAGCGGATGGTGACGAAGTTGGTCAGCATGCCGCCGAGCCAACGCTGGTTGATGTAAGGCATGTTGGCGCGCTCAGCAGCGTTCTTGACGGCCTCCTGAGCCTGCTTCTTGGTGCCGACGAACAGCACGTTGCCGCCCTTGGCGACGTTCTTGACGAAGGTGTAGGCCTGGTCGGCGTCGAGGATAGTCTGCTTGAGGTCGAGGATGTAGATGCCGTTGCGCTCACCGAAGATGAACGGCTTCATCTTGGGGTTCCAGCGACGGGTCTGGTGACCGAAGTGGCAGCCGGCCTCGAGCAGGGTGCGGATATTAATCTTGGTAGCCATGTTAAACCTCCTGTGGTTTGCCTCCGCGCGGGGTCATCCTCCAAAACCAACCCGGACATGTGCTACCAAAGCCCGGGCACCACGGTATGAAGTAGCCGCGCGTGCGTGATAAAAACCTGTTGCCGTGAAGCAACCCGATGAATGATAGCAGGAATGCATCTTCCTGCCAACCCGCAATCAAAACCACACACCTGAGCGCGGCGCGGGACGTCCCAGCCACTATTCGCCGCGGGGATGGGCTTGAGCCACAGCCCGCTTAAGCCGATCGGGTGTGAGATGCGTGTAGATCTGCGTCGTGGACAGGCTCGCATGACCTAGCAGCTCTTGAACCGAGCGCAGGTCCGCGCCGCCCTCGAGCAAGTCGGTCGCAAAGGTATGGCGCATCGCATGCGGGGCGATGTCGGCCGGAATGCCGGCGAGCGTCGCCAGCATATGAAACCGCCGCCTGAGCATGGCGGCACTCATGCGATTACCGCGCGCCGATATAAGCAGCGGATGCGGCCCGGTAGCGGGGTCACGACGCTTTGCCTGAGCGAGCAACTCCGGCCTCCCCTCCTCAATATAGAGACGCGTCGCCTCGAGCGCACGACGATACAGAGGGACGATACGTTCTTTGCTCCCCTTGCCCCACAGGCGCAGCGTGCGTTCGGACCACGCAATGGACTCCACATTGAGTGCTGCGAGCTCTGAGATACGGGCGCCCGAGGCATAGAGCAGCTCGAGCATCGCCGCATCGCGCAGTCCCGCGGGTGTTGAGGTATCAGGCGTCTTGAGCAGCGCCTCGACCTGCTTGGTCGTCAGCACACCAGGTAGATCGCGCGGGAGCTTGGGCGAGGAAATTGCCGAGACCACATCGCCCTCCACGACCCCCTCGGCAGCCATCCAGCGATAGAGAGATCGAATAGCCGACAGGTGCGCCGCAAGCGTTCGGGGAGCCACCTGCTCACGCGAAAGCTCAGCAAGATAGCGACGAATGGTGCGCACGTCGGCAGCGAAAGCATCAATATCCTCACGCTCGCACCAGGCAGCAAAGCGCTCCAGCCTCGAGCCATAGGCCGTCACCGTATTGGGAGAAAGCCCCTCGACACGTGCGATATAGGCGATAAACGAGTCGACGGTGTCGTACAGGTCAAAGGCTATGACCGGTCGCCTCCAAACAGATCAGGACGAGTGGCCAGATAGGCATCAAGGGCCTCGAGCGCACGGTCCGCATAGGCCTGGTAGCGGTCGCGCTTGCTGCGGCGCTTACCATCCTCGAGTGGCGGCACCAGGCCAAAGTTGACATGCATGGGCTGGTAGCCCACGGTGGCAGGATCGGTCGCATAGCCCACGAGCGCGCCCAGGGCGCCCACGCGGGGCAACTCGACGCCCGCGGCGCCGATAGCCTCGGCATAGGTGTTGAGCGCCGCGAGCAGACCGGTCGCCACGGCTTCCATGTACCCCTCGGTGCCGGTGATCTGACCGGCCAGGCGCACGCCGGTACCAGGCACGGCAAAGGTGCCATCGAGCACGTGCGGGGCGTCGACAAAGGTATTGCGGTGCATGACACCGTAGCGGAAGAACTCAGCGTTCTCCAGGCCCGGCACCATATGGAAGACGCGCTTCTGCTCGCCAAAGGTCAGGTTGGTCTGGAAGCCCACCAGGTTATAGGCGGTCTTCTCCTTGTTCTCGGCACGCAGCTGAATCGCCGCCCAAGGGCGACGTCCGGTACGCGGGTCGGTGAGGCCGACGGGCTTCATGGCGCCAAAGCGAATGGCGTCCTTGCCGGTGCGCGCAACTTCCTCGGCAGGTTGGCAGGCCTGAAACAGATCGCCGCCCTCAAAGTCTTTGAGCACCACGCGGTCGGCCGTGGTAAGTGCCTCGATAAAGGCCTCGTACTCCTCCTTGTTGAGCGGAGCGTTGAGATAGTCGCCGCCCCCCTGCTCCTCGTAGCGCGACTGCGAAAACAGCACGTCCATATCGAGCGTGGAGGCATCGACGATCGGCGCCGCGGCATCGAAGAACGCAAGGGCGTCGCCACCGACGAGCTTCATGACCTCTTCGCTCAGCGCCGGTGAACACAGCGGGCCCGCGGCAATGACCACGTGGCCCTCGGGAATCTGTGTGACCTCGCCGTGCACGACCTCGATATTGGGACGGGCGGCAACCTCGGCCTCGACAAGCTCGGAAAACTTGACGCGGTCGACCGCCAGGGCACCGCCGGCGGGAACAGCCGCGCGATGGGCGCAATCGAGCAGGACTGAACCCATGCGCTCAAGCTCGGCCTTCAGCAAACCAGCCGCGGAATCCGGACGGGTCGACTTAAACGAATTGGAGCAGACGAGCTCTGCCAAGTGATCGGTATGGTGAGCCGGGGAGCTAACCTGGGGGCGCATCTCGCACAGCTTTACGGCAAAACCGCGGTCTGCCAGCTGGATCGCGCATTCCGAACCCGCCAGACCGCCACCGATAACCGTCACCTGATCGAACTGCATCTGCAAACACCTTTCTAATTGACACGTTTTCCATTGTGACCGAAGGGCGTCTGGGCGTGAAGGGCAAACTTGGAGGGCGCATACCTTCCATCCATCATGCGCTCGATAAGGCCCTCGAGTTCAAGCGAACCCAAGAGTTTGAGTACGCCGACAGCATCGAGCGAGACGAGCGCCGCGATGTCGTCGACTTTGAGCGGAGAGGCGATGAGCGCATGCATCACGGTCTGCTGTGTTTGATCCAGGTCGGCAATGCCGGGAGCATCGGGGCGCGAGTAGCGCAGGGTGCCGTAGATGCGTGAGATAGCCATCTCGATAGATTCCTCGTCGATGATGCAGCAGGCACCGTTCGCAATGAGGTAATTCGTGCCACGCGACTCGGGCGATAGGATCGACCCCGGCACAGCGAGAAGTTCTCGCCCCAAATCCATAGCAGCCTCGGCTGTAGAAAACGTCCCGGAAGGCATACCCGCCTCGGATACAAAGAGGGCTTGCGACAGGGCCGCGATCACGCGATTGCGGCGCGGAAAGGCAAACTTGCGCGGACCCATGCCCCACGGGGAGATCGACACGACCGCGCCACCCGTATCGAGCGTGCGCGTAATAAGCCCCGCGCTCGAGCGCGGATAGACCACGTCGGCGCCCGTCCCCAGCACCACGACGTGTTTACCGCCAGCGTTGACCGCAGCCCAACCCGAGGCCTGGTCACAACCGACCGCGCCGCCCGAAACTACCGTCACTCCCGCCTCGACCGCCACCTTTGACGCAAGCTCTGCCACGGCAAGACCATACGGCGAGGCCTTGCGCGCGCCGATGATGGAGAGCGCGGGCGTCGAAAGCACCTCGGGGTTGCCGCGCACATAGAGCGTCTGGGGTACATCAGAAAGCTCCAAAACGGTCTCGGGATACAACGTATCACCTGGATGCAGCTCAAAGGTCCCCTCGGCCATCATTGGTCCCTCCTTCCCTGGTACATCGCCGCCTCGAGCACGTGGTCCTGCGTCACATGTTCGCTCTCGGCGACGTCGGCGATGGTACGCGCGATACGCACCAGGCGCACGATACCGCGGCCCGTGAGATGTGTGCGCTTCGACAGGCCGAGTACACACTTCTCCGCCGCATCATCGAGCTCAAAGGTCGAAACGACGCCGTCAATGGACCGCGTCTCGTCATCCTCGGCCTCGGCATCCGCATCGTCCATACGGGATTCGCGCCAAGCGCGAAAAGCGCGACCGCGCACAACGTAGTCACGTAACTCGGCAGACGACATGCCCTCCGCACCCTCGATAATCACTTGGGGGTCGGGACGGGTCACATCGATCATCATGTCGATACGGTCGGCCAAAGGACCGCGCAGCTTTGACCGATAGCGCTCGACCATCGTCGCCGAGCAGCGGCATGGCACCTCACGGTCGCCCAAAAAGCCGCAGGGACAGGGATTGCTCGCAGCCAGCAGCTGAAAGCGCGACGGGAAGGTAAAGGCCCCGTCGACGCGCACGATCCTCACATAGCCGCGCTCGATGGGCTGACGCAGCGTCTGCAGCACACTCGTGGGAAACTCGGCAAGCTCGTCCAAAAAGAGCACGCCGCCATGAGCTAGGCTGATCTCACCCGGATGCACCGGGCGCCCTCCGCCAATGAGGCCAGCCGTTGATATGCTGTGATGGGGACTTCGAAATGGCCGATGACCTGCCAATAAGCCATCGATGTTCTCGCCCAAGACCGAATGGATGCACAGCGCCTCCTGCTGGTCCTCAACGGAAAGCTCGGGCAGGATGCCGGTCATACGACGGGCGAGCATCGTCTTGCCCGATCCCGGGGACCCGACCATAAGCAAACCGAGCTCACCCGCTGCCGCCAGCGCCATGCCGCGTTTGGCGACTTCCTGCCCCAGTACGTCGGCATAGTCGAGTTCGGGCTCAAAGGTCGCCTCGAGCACTTCAGAATCCAAGTAGTGCCGCGCGGCATCGCCCATGCCATGGGCAAGCTGAGACAAATGATCGATGAATCCACAATCCACGCCCGCGAGTGGCACATGCTGGTCTGACCTGCCGGCGATAAAAGACAGCCCCATGTCGCGAGCCAGCAGCTGAAACGCCACCTCGCCCTTGACGGGAAGCACCGTACCGTCCAAGCCGAGCTCGCCGGCGATAAGGCAGCGATCGAGGTTGTCACGGGGAATCTGCCCATCGGCCGCCAGAACCGCGATGGCGATGGGCAGATCAAAGCCGCTACCGGTCTTGCGAATATCGCCGGGCGCCAGATTGACCGTAATGCCCGAGCGCGGAATCTCGAACCCGGCGGAGCGCATCGCACAGCGAATACGACCGCGTGACTCCATCACCTCCATACTCGGGATGCCGAGCATCTGAATGCCCGGAACGCCACCGGCAAGCGAGACCTCGACCGTGACGTGAATCGCCTCGACGCCGCGGATGCAGGCCGCGTGAACGGCAAACGTCTCGAACGCCATCACGACACCTGCCAATCGAACGCGTTGTACTGATGCTCGATCTCGGCGATATGCCCGCCGCGAATGGTGACACCCACGGCATCGAAGCGAATCGCCTTGAGCGGATAATGCTCCATGAGATAGCAACTTGCGATGCGGCGGTAGCGGCGTTGCTTCTGGACGTCCACGGCCTCCTCGGGAAAGACCCGCGTGCTGCAATCCAGTGCGACGCGTCTGGTCTTGACCTCGGCCATCACCACGACATCGTCGAGCTCATCGAGCAGCACCAGATCGGCCTCGCCCTCGGTGCAACGATAACCCTGCTCCAGCAAGGTGTAGCCGCGCTCGTTAAAGTAGTCGATGGTGATCAGCTCGCCCAGCATGCCCAGCTCGCGGGGACTGAGTCCCTTGATAAAGTCGGGCGTCATCGCCCCGCAGTCGAGCTCGCCGTTTTCCCAACGCTCCTTGAGTTGCTGCGTCTTGCTCTTTTTGCTTGCGGCACTCATGGGGTCTCCTTTCCCGCACACTGCATTGCCCCGATGATGAGGGCACCTTTCGTGCGGGTAAGTACCGGAAGCAAACCAAAAGCTGACCAAATGCCGTCAAAAAACGGGCCGTACACAGCAATGGTGTTGCATACGGCCCGCTACCAGCAGGTTTATAAAACCCCAAAGGTCCCTGTCTCCACAATTGACCTAGAAAAGGCGCTCAGTCTGCAGAAAGTTTCCGCAAAAGCTCACGCGGTGCAGTGGGCAAAGTCCATGTTTGCGAATGGCCTCGATGTGCTCGGGGCTCGCGTAGCCCTTCGACTCGGCCAGATGGTACTCGGGATACTCGGCGTCGTACTCGACCATCATCTCGTCACGCGTGACCTTGGCCATGATGGACGCCGCGGCGATGCAGGCAATTTTGGCATCACCCTTCACCACATCGCGCTCGTTAGGAACGGCGCCCAAGGGGTTGCCATCCATGAGGACGCAGTCGGGCTCAAGTCCCGTATCGGCCACGGCGCCCGCAACGGCGGTACGGATAGCACGGGCCATGCCCATTTCATCGATATCCTTCGGCGCGATATGGCAAAAACCGATTGCCGTCGCCACCTCGGCAATCTTCACCGAGAGCAACTCGCGGCGCGCGGGCGTGAGCTTTTTGGAATCATTGATGCCCCAGACGCGCGGCTCCATAGGAAGACAGACGGCGCATACTGTCAAAGGGCCGGCCACCGATCCGCGACCCACCTCGTCGACACCAACGACCACCCCATCGCCGCCAAGCTCGTGCATAAGCTCGTACATGTCATTGACGCGCTCGCGC
>CAUGNQ010000047.1 GCA_959600835.1 uncultured Collinsella sp.
TGCCGTGGGTGCCGTGCAGTGCGGTTTTTGCATCCCCGGTATGGTCATGGCGGGCGCGGCGCTCATCGCCGAGGACCCCGAGCCCACCGAGGAGCAGATCAAGTACGCCATCCGCGGCAACGTCTGCCGCTGCACCGGCTACAAGAAGATTATCGAGGGCATTTCGCTGGCCGCTGCGGTGCTCCGCGGCGAAAAGCAGATCGACGAGGACCTGGAGCGCGGCGACGACTACGGCGTGGGCAAGCGCGCCTTCCGCATCGACGTGCGTAAAAAGGTGCTCGGCGAGGGCAAGTATCCCGACGACATCGACGAGCTCGATCAGCCGGGTCTGACCTACGCCAGCGCCGTGCGCTCCAAGTATCCGCGCGCCCGCGTGCTCTCCATCGATACCTCCAAGGCCGAGGCCCTGCCCGGTGTGGTGGGCATCCTGCGCGCCGAGGACGTGCCGGTCAACCAGGTCGGCCACCTTATCCAGGATTGGGACGTCATGATCGCCCAGGGCGATATCACCCGCTGCGTGGGCGATGCCATCGTGCTGGTGGTCGCCGAGGACGAAGCGACGCTCGAGAAGGCCAAGAAGCTCGTAAAGATCGATTACGAGCCGCTGGAGCCCGTGCGCAACATCGCCGAGGCCAAGGCCGCCGACGCGCCGCGCCTGCACGACAGCTTCTTTGCCTTTGGCAACACGGTGGAGCTCAAGGACAACGTGTGCCAGAGCCGCCATGTGACGCGCGGCGACGCCGCCAAGGCGCTGGCGGAGAGCGCGTTCACCGTGACGCAGCGCTTTACCACGCCTTTTACCGAACATGCCTTCTTGGAGCCCGAGTGCGCCGTCGCCTTCCCGTACAAGAACGGCGTCAAGGTGCAGTCGACCGACCAGGGCGCCTACGATACGCGCAAAGAGTGTGCCCACATGTTTGGCTGGGATAACGAACCCGAGCGCGTGGTCGTCGAGACCATGCTCGTGGGTGGCGGCTTTGGCGGCAAAGAGGACGTGTCCATCCAGCACCTGGCCGCGCTCGCTGCCTATAAATTCCAGCGTCCTGTAAAGTGCAAACTCACGCGTGCCGAGTCGCTCGCGTTCCATCCCAAGCGCCATGCCATGGACGGCACCTTTACGCTGGGTTGCGACGCCGAAGGCAACTTTACCGGTCTGGACTGCGAGATCAACTTTGATACCGGCGCCTACGCGTCGCTGTGCGGCCCGGTGCTCGAGCGCGCCTGCACGCACGCCGTCGGTCCCTACAAGTACCAGAACACTGACATCCGCGGCTTTGGCTACTACACCAACAACCCGCCCGCCGGTGCGTACCGCGGCTTTGGCGTGTGCCAGTCCGAGTTTGCACTCGAGAGCCTGATCGACCTGCTGGCCGAGAAGGTCGGCCTGGATCCGTGGGAGATCCGCTACCGAAACGCCATCGAGCCGGGCGAGGTTTTGCCCAACGGCCAGATTGCCGATTGCTCCACGGCGCTGAAGGAGACACTGCTCGAGGTCAAGGATGCCTACTATGCGCATCCCGGACACGCCGGTATTGCCTGCGCCATGAAGAACGCCGGCGTGGGCGTGGGCCTGCCCGATGCCGGCCGCTGCAAGATTCGCGTCGAGAACGGCGTGGCCGTGGTCTATGCCGCCACGTCCGACATCGGCCAGGGCTGTAACACCGTCTTTTTGCAGGACGTTGCCGAGGCATGCGGCCTGCCGCTGAGCTGCATTGCCAACGGCGAGTGCTCCACCGAGAACGCTCCCGACTCCGGCACCACGTCTGGCTCGCGTCAGACGGTCGTGACCGGCGAGGCCGTGCGCGGTGCCGCCTTCCTGCTGCGCGATGCCATGGTTGGCATCGAGGCCGGCAAGCCTGCGCCTACCGCCCCGGTGAGCGCCCATGGTGACGGCGTCAAGATCGAGTACGACGACGGTCGCGCCTATCAGCTACGCACACAGGAGCTCGTCGCCGGCCAGGGCATGCATCCTCAGGATCCCGCGGCCGCCATCAAGGCGCTCGAGGGATGCGAGTTTGGCTACGTGTATCTGGAGCCGACCGACAAACTGGGCGCCGACGTCCCCAATCCCAAGAGCCACATCTGCTACGGCTTTGCCACGCACGTGGTCATTCTGGACGATGACGGCCGCGTGAGCGAGGTCTATGCCGCGCACGATTCCGGCAAGGTGGTCAACCCCATCTCGATCCAAGGTCAGATTGAAGGCGGCGTGCTCATGGGTATGGGTTATGCGCTCACCGAGGACTGGCCGCTCAAGGACTGCGTGCCCCAGGCAAGGTACGGTACGCTCGGGCTGTTCCGTGCGCCCGAGATTCCGGATATCCACGCCATTTACGTGGAGAAGGACGAGCTGTTGCCCGTGGCATACGGCGGTAAGGGCATCGGCGAGATCGCAACGATCCCCACGGCGCCCGCCGTGCAGAACGCCTACCGCGCATTCGACGGCAAGCTGCGTCCGGATCTGCCCATGGTGGATACGCCGTACAGCCGCGCTCGTCACCGCGGGTAGAGTAGAGCGCGGGCGGCATTACTGACGGGCTGTCCGCGCTCACCATCAACTGCATATGCTGCGCCTTTGGCCCCGGCTCCATCGCGAGCCGGGGCCTTTTGTTTGGAGCGGAAACTGCGTCCCGGAATCGATGCTCAGAATGGGATGCGCTTTCCGGTAGAGCCTCTAGCGGAAAGCGTGTCCCGGAATTCGGCTCCAGAGTGGGACGCGCTTTCCGGTTGGAGCTTCAAACGGAAAGTGCATCCCGGAATCAGCGCTTGGAATGGGACACACTTTCCGGATCAGCCCTCAACCGGAAACTGCGACCCGGAATTCGATGCCAGAACGGGATATGCTTTCCGAATCGTCTTCAGGCGGAAATTGCATCCCATTCTGAGTCTTCATTCTGGGACACGCTTTCCGCAAGGAGCTTCGTCGGGAAAGCGTATCCCATTCCGAGCGCCTATTCCGGGACGCGCTTTCCGGTTGTCGTTCACTTGGAAATTGCGCCCCATTCTGAGCATCGATTCCGGGACGCGGCTTCCGCTAGGCATGCCATCTGGAAAGCGCATCCCATTTTGAGCACTCAATCTGGGACATGGTTTCCGCGGGAGCTTCCGACCGGAAAGCGTATCCCGGTTTGGTAGGCAGGCGGGCATAAGCTCAGCGGCCCCTACAGGTCTACCTCGTTGAGCCATGTCGGCAGCGCGGTCTGCCGGATGCCTGCCGTCTGCAGCTTTTTGGCGAGCATTCCTGCCGAGCGGACCTCGTTCATGGTAAAGCGCAGCAGAGGGTGACCGTAGAGCGATAGATGCGCCTCGCGCTGTCGTTCGGCGACGAGCGCCTCGGCAGTGGTGCGTCCGGCCAGCATGGTCTGGTCGGTATATTTGATGAGCCCGTCGAGCTCGCCCAGCGTGAGTTCCCGCGCCTGGCGCTCCCAGGCAAAATCCGTTCGCATGCTTTCGGTCGAATCGAAGGGGTCCGTCAACTCGTATTGAAGCCAGTCGGGCGCAAAGCCCGTCTCGATCATGACGGCTCGGGCGACCGATTCCCCGCCGCTCTCGGCGCGGGCGTCGGCATATCGAAGCGTTGTGAGGGCGGTGCGAATCGCGCGACCATTGCGGGCAGTCGCTCGTTGCTCAACGGCCTCCATCAGCTGTTCCCGTGCAAGGCCGAGCTTTAAAATCGCCGAATCGGCAATGGGCATGCCGTCGGCAAAACCAGTTTGCAGCAGGCAATCTGTGACCGTTTGGATTGGCGGCGTTACCGATATGCCGGCTCTGCGTATTGCTCCGGCCGGCTCAATCTGGTGCCGCTGAATATGTGCGCCCGGACGAGCCGACGGCTTTGTCGAGCTGCAAACATGCACGATGTTCAGGTGTCGCCACGAGACCTCGAGCCCCAGCAGACAGGCGGCCGAAAACGAGCAGAACGTCCAATCGGGGTGGATGATCGCAAGGGCGCGAATAATCTCGCAATGGCGTTGCGCTCGGTTGAGTTCATCCCAGCGCGTTTTTCGCGCGAACAGTCCCGGCATGGGCGAGACGACCGCGCTGCCGATGCGCCGAAGGAGCGCTTTTCGGATCGCCGCGCTCGGGGGAATCAGACAGCGCCTCTCTTGTTCGGCTTGAGTGAGCAGTTGGTCGATGAGTTGGTCATTGCAATGGGTCATGAGCTACCGCCTCCTTTTGGGTAGCAAAAACGTATCAGCCGCAACTTGCCGCTCAACTGACCAAAAGCTGACCAAAATCTAACCATGCAGGTAGATGGCCTGTTTTCGGCGACATTTTTACATCCGAATCGGTGGGCGGTAATCGGCGACCTTGAACGGTAGCTAGATATGAAACCTTGGTAAGTTTAGGGACGTGTACTTTTTTGAAAAAGAGCATTCTATCTGCTGTTTTGTGTTTCTGGATCGCATATTTGAAGGCATGTGATAAGGGCTGCGGATCGTCGTCTGTGTCGGCGGAAACCGTGACCCGGAATTGCCGCTCGGAATGGGGCGCGCTTTCCGGGACGCCCCTCAACCGGAAACTGCGTCCCAGACTTCGGCCCCAGAGTGGGATGTATTTTCCGGTAGAAGTTTCAGTGGAAACCGCATCCCAGAATTTAGGCTCAGAACGGGACGCGCTTACCTGATAGCATGCTTGGCGGAAGCTACGGCCCAGTATTTGGCTCCAGAACGGGATGCGTTTGCCGGGACGGTCCGCGTGCGGTGGTGTAACGTCCCTTTTGCGTGGCCCGCTTGTCGAATTACGTTATAGCTAGCTATATTATAGGAAGGTATAATATAGCTAGCTATAACGTAAAGGAAGGATAGCCTATGTTTATCGGAAGAACAGCGGAAATGTCCGAGCTCAATCGACTGTATGGCACGGGCTCCTTTGAGATGCCTGTGATTTACGGCCGCCGTCGCGTAGGTAAAACGCGCCTTATCACGGAGTTCATCCAAGGCAAGAAGGCTATTTACTTTCAAGCACGTCGTACCAATGCAGAGGCAAACCTGCACGGCTTTAGCCAGGCGATACTTGCAGGCTCGGTTGGTGCTGCAGGCGTGTCGTTTCGTAGTTTTGACGAGGCGTTCGATGCATTGGCCACCATGGCCCGCACGGAATGTTTGATTGTCGTGATTGACGAGTATCCCTATCTCGCCCAATCGAATCCCGAGATCAGCTCGTTGTTGCAAGATAAGATCGATCACTTGTACAAAAAGACCAAGCTCATGCTTATCCTGTGCGGGTCGTCTCTTTCGTTTATGGAAGAACAGGTGCTGGGCTACGAGAGCCCGCTATACGGTAGGCGTACGGCTCAGTTTAAGATCATGCCGCTCGATTTTACGACGACCCTCGGTCTGTGGCAGGGCATGGAGCGCGAAGATGCAGCGGTTTGCTACGGCATGACGGGCGGCATTCCCGCATATATCGAGAAAGTCGATCCTGCCGCACCGCTCAAGGACAACATCAAACGTCTTTTTCTTACTCCTACGGGCTATCTCTTTGAGGAGCCGAGCAACCTGCTAATGCAAGAGTGCCGCAATCCCGAGCAATATGATGCGATCGTGCAAGCAATTGCTCAGGGGCGCTCGAAGATCTCAGAGATTGCGAGCTCTACGGGAATTCCTGCGAGCAACGTAAAGAGCTATGTGGATAAGCTGGCGTCGCTTGGGATTGTCGAGCGCGAGCTGCCCCTAAACGAGACGAGCAATAAGCGAGCCGTGTATCTGCTGAGCGACCAGATGTTTAGGTTCTGGTACAAGTTTGTGCCGCAGAACATTGGGCTGATTCAAAACGATATGGCCGAGATGTCGTATAAGCGCATTGAGCCGCACGTATCGGATTACATGGGTACGGTCTTTGAGCTTATATGCAGACAATACGTGTACGAACTCGCGCGCGCGGGCCAGCTCGATGTGGTTCCGGCGATCGTCGGGCGCTGGTGGGGGACGGACAATCGCACACATACGCAGGAAGAAATCGACTTGATTGTTGACGATGGCGAGGGCGCTGCGCTGTTTGCGGAGTGCAAATGGCGTAACGAGTCGGTAGGCGAGGAAGTTCTGGAAAAGCTCGTATACCGAAGCGGGCTCTTTAGGCGGCAGCACAAAAGCTATGTGATCTTCTCGAAACGCGGCTTTACGCAGGGATGTCGAGATGCCGCGGCGAACAGGGGAGATACCAAGCTGATTTCGTTTGCCGAGATGTGCGAGCGGAGATAACCAAGCGCGCTCTGATGTGATGCTCGGAATGGGACGCGCTTTCCGGATCGCCCTTCAAGCGGAAGCTCATATGTTCAAGAAATGGGAGGCAGCTCATCGCGAGCCGGGGCCTTTTGTTTGGAGCGGAGGCAGCATCCCGGAATTCGGGCAATCCGGTGGTCAGGGGTTGAGCGAGCGTCGCGCTAAGGATGTCAAGCGTAAAACCTTCAATGAAAATAGCGTAAAAACTACATTGTAAGTAGCGTAAAATCAGCATTGAGAATGGCGTAATTTCGCATATCGCGTGATAGAGAGGGACGGCCGTCTATGGATGCACCAAAGAGATTGACCCAAAAGGGATATAGGCCCCGGCTCATAGAGGAGCGCCTCGACACCCTTATGCGGGCGTTTGGCTGTGTGGAGATCAACGGCCCCAAATGGTGCGGCAAGACCTGGACGGCGCTCTCTCGCTCGGCGAGCGTCTCCAGGCTCGATGAGCCTGCGCAGCGCGCGGCGGCAGAGGTCGACCCAAGCCTGGCGCTCATCGGCGATGCGCCACACCTGGTCGATGAATGGCAGGAGGTGCCCGAGGTTTGGGATGCCGCTCGGCGCTTCGTGGACGCGAGCGGCAACGAACGCGGGACACTTTTGCTCACGGGCTCGACCGCGCTCAAAAGCGAGGAGCGCAGCCATGTTCGTCATTCCGGCACGGGTAGGATCGCCCGTCTGTCAATGCGCCCCATGGCCCTGTGTGAGTCGGGCGACGGCGAGCCGCTCGTGTCACTGGCAAGCCTCTTTAAGGGCGAGGGTTTTGCCCCTCAGCGTCGCGAGAGCACGGTGGATGACGTCGCCCGCTGGTGCTGCAGGGGCGGTTGGCCTGCAAATCTTGGGCTTTCGGAAGATCTTGCGCGAGAGACGGCAAGCCAGTACGTGCACTCGGTGCTCGACGTCAACGTGCTGGATGAGGGCATGTCGCCCGAGCTTGCACACGGCCTTTTGCGAGCTCTTGCCATGAACGAGAGCCAGGCTGTCACGTACAAAACGCTCATAAAGGACGCCTCGTACGGTGAGGCGGGCCCCGACGAGAGGACCATCGCTGCGTACTTGGACCTCTTCAACAGGCTCAAGCTGACCGAGGACCTGTGCGGATGGGAGCCGCCCATGCGCTCGAAGGCCCGCGTTCGCGTGCGCCCCAAGCGCTACTTCTGTGACCCGTCACTTGCGGCGGCGTTGCTGGGGGCTACCCCTGAGCGGCTGCTTGGCGATATGCAAACGTTGGGGATGCTCTTTGAGAACCTCGTTCTGCGCGACGTGCGCGTGTTCCTTTCCACCTACGGCGGTGTCGACAACAGTGTCCATTATTTCCGAGATGAGAAGGGCCTTGAGGTCGATCTGATCGTTGAGCACGACGGGCGCTGGGGAGCCATCGAGGTCAAGCTGAGTGATGCGAAAGCAGACGATGGAGCGAGAAATCTCAAGGCGCTGGAGAGGAAAGTGCTCTCCAATCCTGCCGCCCAGAATGCCGCGCCGGCGTTTTTGGCGGTCGTGGTTGGAAAGGGGAGCATTGCCTACACACGCGACGACGGCGTGGCGGTGATCCCCATGGCGGCACTTGGGGCATAGTGGTTTTGCGGGCGTGCCGTGCTTCCTTTACCGAAAATCCATTTGGTAAACCAGATGCTCGCGGATAGAATAAAGTCGACGGCAGCCCAAGTGGTGAAGAGCTGGGCAGCGCCGTTGCTTGGTCAAGAGGTCAGTGCCTTAATGGCAGCGACTTGTTATGCTTCGAATGCTGCTTGAGTGCCTCGGAAAGTTCGATAAGCGCCGTGAAGAGCAAGACCAAAGCAACCAAGAGCTCTGTGAGCTCTGATGGGCCCGGGATGACCGCTGATTCAAGTCACCGGGCCTCAATCTTTTTCATGCATTTGAATAGAGCGGGCGGGATCCCTTGGGTCCGTCTGCGTGGCGCGTGCCTGGTGCGTGGCATTGCGCTCCGCTTTCATGTCCGCACGGGCGGCTACGCTTACCGCAACGTAGCCGCCTATGTAGCAAGCGGCAAGCAGTGGAGAAAGGCCCTAACCGTGTCAGCTGAAAAGACGCCGTGTATCTTGGCTATCGATACGACGAACTTTGCGCGCCAGATTGTGCTGGACTTTGAGTTTGCGCCGGTGCCAAAGCAGCGCCAGCGCCGCGGGCTGCGCAACGAGATTATCGAGGTCGGCGCCATCAAGCTCGATTACCACGGCAACGTTATAGGCGAGTCCTTGCAGTTTGTGCAGACAGAATTTACCGAAGGCGTTGCGTTCCCCGTCCGCGAGCTTACGGGGATATCGGCCGTGGACACCGCGATGGCCGATCCGCTCTATGTGGTGATCAAAAGGCTCAGCGATTGGATCGGTCGCTACTCCGCCCAGATAGTTTGCTGGAGCGGGACGGATCGTCGGCAGCTTTTGACCGAGTGCCAGGCAAAGCATATCGACCTTTCCGCATTTCCTACGGACTGGGCCGACCTGCAGGCGTTTTACACCTCGATTATGGACGTGGGCAGCCACGGGCGCGTCTCGTTGGGCGACGCGGCAACGTGGTTTGGCATCGAGTTTGACGAGTCGACGGGCCACGCCCACAGCGCTCTTGCCGATGCGCGCGTGACCGCCAAGATGCTCAAGCAGATGATGGACGGGGACTACCACGTGAGCTCGCGCGCCCAGGAGATCCGCCAGCGGTGGGGGATGGGCGAGCGGGCCCAGACGTGCCTCTCCAGCAAGTGCCCCGAACTGGGCGACCTGCTGCTGAAGCTGAAGGCGGAGGGGAGGTAGGGGCGTTAGCTGTCTGTATGGCGTGTGCCTGTCGCGTATCGCTACTCTTCCTGCTGCTTGGCAGGCAGGATGTAGACGTTCTCGGCGTCGACGGCAATCTGCGTGGGATGGTTGTAGAGGATGTCGATCTCCATCACACTCTGCCTGAACGGCGCGACGTCGGGCGTCTTTGCCTGGTGGAGCTTCTCAATGAGTTTCTCGGATTGCTCGTCGTTGAACCTGCCGATGTCCTCTCCTGCACCTTCAAGCGCCTCGTCTATGGGCGTGAGCTCGCCGATGGGCGTCGCCGCGATGGCGCGACCGAGCATCTTGCCTGCGGAGGCGATGCCGCTCAGAAGTGCCACATCGATAGTGTCGGCAGTGCTCGCCTCGAGTGCGTCATAACATTCGGTGTAGAGCTCGCGGTACGCAAACGAGTCCGCCTCGATTTTTGCGGCAGCGTCTGCGAGCTTTGCAGGTTTGAAGTTCTGGGTGAGCATGGGCTCGAGAAACAGCGAGAACGCGTGGATATAGGTGGCGAGCTGGTAGTCCTTGAGATAGTCGAGAACCTTGTCGAGGCGTCTTTTCACGTCGTCTCGCACCTCGATGAACACTTTCTTTTTCAGGTCCGCCTGCGCCTGCGAGCGGAAGAGTTCCATGTCACGCGTGGACGCGTGCTCGATGTCGAGCACCTTCATATGGGCGTTGGCCATGTAGGTGGCGTCGCCGCAGTTGAAGCTGTAACCGTTGAGGATATCTGCGAGCGTCTTGAGATCGCCACGCATATTGGCCTTGTCGCGCTGACGCATGTACTCGAACATTTCGTCGACGGACTCCTGGATGGAGTCGAGCTTTTGGTTTATCTGCGCGATTGCGGCTGCCATGAACAACGACGTTGGATCGTAAGGCACCTGCGTGACGCTTGTGGCGATGTCGCCCTCGACTACGTGGAGGCGCGCCTGCCCGAAACCCTTGGCCGCATCGCGGTAGGACCCCATGAGGCCGCTGCCGTCCTTGAACGATTGGAGTATCGACGGGTCAAGCGGATTGCCAAACTTGTCGGTTGGCTGGAGCAGCATAGGCACACTCACCGTATTGGTGACGGTGCGGAATGTCGAGGGAAGTGAGGCGAGCGCTATGCCGAGCTGGGGGACTCGTTCGAGCGGGAGCTTGATGGCGCCGGAGACATCCGCCCGCTCCTGAGTGAGCGCGAGGTGGATTTTGGTGGATGCGAGCTGTTTTGCCACGATTTCCTCTCGGTCGCCGTCCGTCGAGGGTTTGATCTCGTTGTCTGCCATAGCGTGCTCCTTGCTTACGTTAATAGTCGCGGGAATTATCTCACCGTTGTGTGAGCTGCCGGGACGGGACGGATTAGCGGTAGCACGAGGCCGATTGACGGTCGAAGCGCATGGGCCTCGCCGCATTTCCTGTGGACTGGACCGACCTGCAGGCGTTATACATCTCGATTATGGAGGTGGGCGGCTATGGGTTAGTCTCGCTGGGTGGTGCGTCACCGGGACTCGGTATCGATTTTGATGAGTCGACGGACCATGCTCACGGTGCCCTTGCTGATATGCACGTGACCGCCAGGCTGCTTAAACAGGCGATTGACGGGGCTATCACGTGAGCCCGCGCGCAGGAGATCCGTCAACGATGGGGGATGGACGAGTGCGCCCAGACGCGCCTTTCCAGCAAATGCCCCGAGCTAAGCGATCTGCTGCTGAAGCCGAAGGCGAAGGGGTTAGGCAATTTGCTAAGAGTGGCTGGTGGACTTGGGTGACTGAAGGCCATTGATAAATTCACTGCTGTCTATTGTATTTCAACTTCCCTTAATTCAATTGATGCGCTTCTCGTGTTTCTTTTGGAAAGACCATCCGTTTGCTTCTAAACATAGAGCGTTTCTCTCTGACTTTCTAGGACATGTGCTGCGTCGCCGATGGGTCCGGGGCCCACCACGCTTCAACGACCGTTCCTCCAGAATGCTCGCTGCTTTTGCTCAGAGATAGACGCTGCTGTCTACTGCCTGATAAAATGTTTTTATGTATGTTCTAGGACGCTGGCATATTAGTTTGCGGCATCGAGAAAGGCTGGCGGTTGGGTGAGTCCCGAGGAAAAAGCGCGTCTTGTTATCGATGAAAAGTTGAGGGCTTCTGGATATGTCGTTCAGGACGTTAAAGAGTTCAATCCCGCAGCGGCCTGCGGTGTCGTTGTCCGTGAGTGGCAAACGACTTCTGGACCATGTGATTACCTTATCTTTGTTGATGGCACCCCCTGCGGGTTAATTGAAGCCAAGGAACACAACAAGGGCGAGAAGCTAACAGCGGTAGCCGAGCAGTCAAAGCAATACGCTGAGAGTGAATTCAAATATGCCACTACAAATATTGACATTCGCTTTGTCTACGAGGCGACCGACGTCCTGGTCCGGTTTTGCGACTACCACGATAAAGACTACCGCTCTCGCGAGATCTTCTCTTTTCATAGACCGGAACAGCTACGTAGTTGGCTGAAGGATTCTGGCACTCTTCGGAATAGACTTAAGTCTTTTCCCGACTTCGAGACCGCCGGCTATCGCAAGTGCCAAGTAAATGCAATTTTAAAACTCGAAAAGACGTTTGAGGAGAATCGCCCGCGCGCGTTAATCCAAATGGCCACTGGTGCTGGCAAGACATATACCGCTATTACCAACGTTTATCGTCTGCTCAAATTTGCCAAGGCAAAGCGCATTCTATTCCTTGTTGACACAAAGAACCTGGGGGAACAGGCCGAGGAGGAGTTCCGCAAATACAGGCCTACCGACGATGCGAGGTTGTTTCCTGAGCTTTACAACGTCTGCCGTTTGACCTCTTCGCAGATCCCCAATGGCTCCAACGTATGCATCAGTACTATTCAGCGCATGTACTCCATTCTCAAGGGCAAGGAACTTGATGAGGCGGACGAGGAATCTTCCCCTAGTGAGGGTCGCTTCGTCGGCGGGCCACGCGATGTTGAGTACAACTCGGCTTACCCGCCTGAATACTTCGATTTCATCATCATCGATGAGTGCCACCGTTCTATCTATAACGTCTGGCAGCAGGTCCTCGATTACTTCGATGCCTTTCTCATCGGGCTTACTGCTACGCCTGACAAGCGAACCTATTCTTTTTTCAATCAGAACGTCGTGAGTGAATACACCCATGAGGAGGCAGTCATTGACGGCGTCAATGTCGGCGGCGATATCTACATCATCGAAACTGATGTGAGCAAGAACGGCGCGACGATTACCGAGCGTCTAGTTGAAAAGAGGGATCGCCTTTCCCGTGAGAAGCGATGGGAGCAGAACGACGAGGATTTGGAATACGACAAGGGTAAACTGGACCGCGATGTTGTCAACCCGTCCCAGATACGCACCATCATCCGCGAGTTCCGCGACAAGGTCACAACGGTTATGTTTCCTGGCCGCAAGGAAATACCCAAGACTCTCATCTTTGCCAAAACAGACAGTCATGCGGACGACATCATCAACATTGTGCGCGAAGAATTCGGGCGCGGGAACGAGTTCTGTAAGAAGATAACCTATAACGCTGAAGAGGACCCCAAGTCTGTACTTGCGGCATTCCGCAACGAATTCTATCCACGCATAGCCGTGACCGTTGACATGATCGCTACTGGTACCGATGTCAAAGCTCTCGAGTGTCTTGTCTTCATGCGAGATGTTCGTTCTAAAAACTACTTCGAGCAGATGCTTGGCCGCGGGCGTCGTACGCTCGGCCATGATGACCTGGCTCGCGTTTCGCCGTCAGCGACAACGAACAAGTGCCGCTACGTGGTTGTCGATTGCGTTGGCGTCACGAAGAGTCTTAAGACTGAAACAAGGCAGCTTGAGCGGAAGCCCTCAGTAAGCTTGAAAGAGCTCATGATGAGCGTCGCCATGGGCGCGCGCGATGACGATACCGTTACCTCACTCGCCGGTCGGCTTCTTCGACTCGCTGCCGTCATGGACAATGGCGAGCGAAAGAAGGCCGCCGAGCTCGCTGGCGGGGCCTCTGTGAACGATATCGCCAGAGATATGCTTGATGCTTTCGACGAGGACAAGATCGCAAAGGAAGCTGGGTTTATCCTTAGCGATGATGTTCAAGAAGCAACCGAAGAAGAGCGAGCCAGGCTGGCAGAAGCCCAGTCTCGGCTTGTCGAAAAGGCGATAGAGCCGATGTTCTCTGCCGAGTTGAGAAACTATCTCGAAAACGTGCGCAAGGCACACGACCAGGTTATAGATAATGAGAACCTGGATGCTGTCATTTCATCCGGTTGGGACACCGACCGCGAGGACCACGCCAAAGAGGTCATCCAAACATTCAGACAGTTCCTTGCCGACAACAAGGATGAGCTGGACGCGTTGCAAATCATCTACGGTCAAACCTACAAACAGCGCCCCATCACGCTGCGTATGGTCAAGGCTGTTCACGATGCGTTGAAAACGTCCCCCTATGGGCTTTCTTGCGACACGGTCTGGCATGCATACGAGGTTGCGGGGGCACCCGTCGCTACGGCGCGAAGCGCTGTGGGCAAGATTATGGACATCATTTCCGTCATTCGATTCGAACTCGGACAGGAAAAGATCCTGCGGCCCTTCGAGGCGGGCGTGGCGGAGCGTTTCAAGAGTTGGGTCTTCTCCAAGAACGCAGGCCACGGCCAGTTTACCGAAGAGCAGATGGATTGGCTGCGTATGATTCGCGACCATATCTCAACTTCGGGAAGCGTGAGCTCTGACGACCTCGACCTGTCGCCTTTCGGGGAGAAGGGCGGCCTCGGGCGTTTCTACATCCTGTTCGGCGATAAGTACCAAGGCGTTCTCGACGACATGAACTACGCGCTTGTCGCATAACACCTATGAGTTAGAAAGGCAGCGCATGAGCGCATCCACCATTAACCAGAAGATTTGGAACATGGCGACCGTCCTCTATAACGATGGCGTTTCCAACAGCGATTATCTCGAACAACTCACATATCTGCTCTTCCTCAAGATGGCAGACGAGTACAGCAAGCCCCCCTACAATAGGCCGACCGGTCTTCCGGAGGACTGTCGTTGGGAGTGTCTTGCGGACAAGAGCGGCGCAGAGCTGTTCGACACCTATAAGAAGATGCTCGACAAGCTAGGCGCCCAGGGCGGCATGCTGCAGGAGATTTTTACTGGGGCCCAAAACAAGATGAGCTCTCCGGCGATCTTGGCGCGAGTTATTCAGATGATCGGCGCAGAAACGTGGACGGCTATGTCGCAGGACGTCAAGGGCGACATCTACGAGGGGCTGCTTCAGCGAATAGCCGAGGACACCAAATCTGGTGCCGGGCAGTACTTTACGCCTAGGCCGCTCATCGACACCATCGTCAAGTGTGCGCAGCCTAAGCCTGAGAAGACCGTCTGTGATCCGTGCTGCGGTTCGGGCGGCTTCCTGCTGGCCGCAAAAAGCTACATAGAGGAGGCCTATCAGCTCGACGCCGACCAAAAGAAGTTCTTGAAGAACGAGGCATTCCACGGCTGGGAGATCGTTCCCGCCACGCGCCGGCTTTGCCTCATGAATCTTTTCCTGCACAACATCGGTGACTTTAACGATGTGCCGCCTATCACAAGAAATGATGCGCTTCTCTCCGACCCTGGTACGCGTTTCGACTACGTGCTCACCAACCCGCCTTTTGGTAAAAAGGCGACACTTAAAGCTGCTGCCGGCGAGGACGGTGAGCTTGTCGACGAAGAGCTCTCGTACTCTCGCCAGGACTTCTGGGCAACGAGCTCGAACAAGCAACTGAACTTTGTTCAGCACATTCATACCATCTTGAAAACTGGCGGCACCGCTGCCGTTGTCGTACCTGACAACGTACTGTTCGAGGGCGGTGCCGGTGAGACGGTGCGCCGTAAGTTGCTGGAGACCACGAACCTGCACACTATCCTGCGCTTGCCGACTGGTATCTTCTACAAGCCAGGCGTAAAGGCTAACGTTATATTCTTCGAGAACCGTCCCGGCAGCGAGAGCGTGCAGACCCGAGAGGTGTGGATTTACGACTATCGTACGAACGTTCACCACACGTTGAAGCAACACCCAATGACCGAGGCGGACCTTGCCGACTTCCTTGAATGCTACAGGCCCGGCCATATCGATGAGCGCGATGAGACCTACAACGAGGACAACAACCCCGATGGACGTTGGCGTCGCTTCACTATCGACGAGATTATGAGCCGCGACAAGCTGAGTCTCGATATCACCTGGATCAAAACCGGTGAGGACATCTCGGAGATCTCGCTTTCTGATTTGCTCTCAAGCATTCACGAGAAGAGCGATGCGATTGCCGACGCCGTGGAGCAGCTCGAGGCGCTTCTGAGGGACATCGAGGACTAATGGACACTAGGAAACTACGTCAAAAGCTGTTGGACCTTGCCATCCGCGGCAAGCTTGTTCCGCAAGATCCGAACGACGAGTCCGCAAGCGAGTTGCTGTCGCGCATCCACAAGGAGAAGCTCGCCATGGTCGAGCGCGGCGAGCTCAAGCCTAAGGATGTTAAAAACGATACCGTGATTTATTTCGGTTCCGATGGGCTGCCCTATGAGAAGCGGGCTGATAGTGAGGGTAAGGCAAAGTGCATTGAGAGCGAGATCCCATTCGAGCTCCCTGAAGGATGGAGTTGGGCAAGGGTTGCGAGCATTTCTGATGAGCCTTCATACGGCACATCTAAAAAATCAGATATAGAAGGAACGGTGCCTGTTCTGCGAATGGGCAACATAACACGTGTTGGCACAATTGATTATTCGGACCTTGTCTATACATCAGATGCAAACGACATCGCAAAATATGACTTACATCCAGGAGATTTGATTTTCAACCGCACAAACAGCCGAGAGCGGGTTGGCAAAGTCGCCTATTATGATGGCTCAATTCCCGCAATCTATGCAGGCTATCTCATTCGCTTTAGGGCTATCCTAATCAATCCTAAGTACATCAATTACGCTATGTGCACGCAATACGAGCGCAACTGGTGTGCGAGCGTGAAGACCGATGGTGTCAACCAATCGAATATAAATGCTAGAAAACTGAAGTCCTTCCTAATCCCCGTCCCGCCCCTCGCCGAGCAGCGCCGCATCGTCGACGCGCTCGACAAATACCTGGC
>CAUGNQ010000048.1 GCA_959600835.1 uncultured Collinsella sp.
AGGGGGGTGTTCCTATAGTTTTGTCAACTGGGAAATGCTCTCCGTGCGACCGAATCGCGGCATGCTGACGCCAAGCCATTAGGCCGGTGGGCTTCAGTCTGCTCGGTGCGTTTCGGCTAGGCTGCGTAAGGCACCCTGTCTCGCATGACCGCGTAGATGACCTTCAGTCTCTTTCGCGCCAGCGCCTTGAGCGCCTTGCCGTGCGACATGCCCCGCTCCCGGCACCTGGTGTAGTAGTCGCCCCATCTCCCCTCTGTCCGGGTAAGGCAGTTACATGAGAATATGAGCAGGTTCTTCAGCCTCTTGTTGCCTTGGCGCGATGCCGTCACCGAGGAAATCGAGGTCCCCGACTGGCGGTTGCGCGGCGCCAGGCCGCAGTACGACGCGAGCCTGTCATGGCTTGGGAAGTCTTCGATATCTATGGAGATCGCGAGCTCGGAAGCGGTTTTGGGGCCGATCCCCGGCACCGTCAGGAGGCATCGGTAGGTATCGTCGCCCTCGAGGAGGGCGGATATCTCCGCCGTGATCACATCGATCTCCGCCGAGTTCTCGGAGATCCTGCGCGCGAGCAGCCTCACCGCCCGGTCCTCGGCGGCGATGGCCGCCGCGTCCGGCCTTGTCGAGGAGGCCGTCGAGCGGACGAGGGCCTCGATCTTGCCGCGCGCCGCCCCGCGCGTGAGCGCCGCCGCCCTGCGGGGCCCGGCGTCGGCCACCGACCAGGCCCCGCCGAGGGATGCCATGAGCCTCAGCTGGGGACCGTCGGACAGGTCGACCAACGCCTCGAAGGCGGGGCACGATTCCAGCAGGATGCTGCGCAGCCGATTCTTGCTCCTGGTGTTTTCGCAGTTCAGGAAGTTTCTCTGGGCGGCCAGCGCCCTCGCCGCCGCAATCGTCGGACCCGGGTCTCCGACCGGCAGGAGCGCGTCGGGGATGCCAAGCGCCGTCTTCGCGATGACCATCGCGTCTCGCTCGTCGGTCTTGGCGTCGCCGGCGAAGAGCCTGGCGGCCCCGTGCGCCGCGAGTCCCGGCAGGTACGCCGCCGACATCCCGGCCGCCCTGGCGCGGGCGAGCGCGAGGGCGCCTATGTTGCGCGACTGGTCGACGACCACGAGCGCATCGGGGAAGCGGCCGAACAGCGAGTCCAGGTCGTCCTCCCTGTTCGCGACGGGGGTGCTCAACAGCACCTCGCCATCTCGAGTCGCGACGCATGCCCAGTGGGACGATTTCCCGACATCGAGCCCGATGACGGCTTCCGGCATTCTAATTGGTGCCACGGTGGTATCCTCCAATCGGTAGGCCGATCGGAACCCCTCCCCGCGACACCCACATTACCTGGCCGTGGCGCTTGCGCCCGGCAGTTTCCTATCAGTCGTCCGGAGCGGCGAGCGCCCCCGGTGGCAACACCCCCCGGGCCCTCTACGGGGCAGGGGCAGACGGCCATCCGGAGGCGCCCGATCGGCGGCCCCTCGGGGCTTGCCCGTATCGTAGGCAATGCGCCGAATGCTCGCCATCGAAATTTATCGATGGCCTATTTCAGACTGTAATGGGTGCCTCGATGAGCGTATTCGAAATTGTGTTTAGTCCGACGGGCGGAACGCGGAAGGTGTCTGGCCTTGTGGCCGGGGCGCTGGACAAAAAGACCGTTACCGTCGATCTGACCGATAGCGGGCTAGATTTCAGCGCTGTCTCGATGACTGAGGACGACGTGGCTGTTATCTCCGTGCCAGCGTATGCCGGCAGAGTCCCTGCCGTGGCGGTCGACCGACTGAACATGGTTCACGGCAACGGAGCGCGGGCCGTTCTGGTGTGCGTCTACGGAAACCGCGCGTTTGAGGACACGCTCGTAGAGCTGGAGGACGTTGCGAAGCATGCGGGATTCCAGGTAATCGCGGCAGTTGCAGCCATTGCAGAACATTCCATTGCGCGACAGTTTGCTGCCGGTCGTCCGGATGTGCAGGATGCGGCGCAGCTCGCAGAGTTTGCGCAGCAAATTCAGCAAAAGCTGTTGGCTGAGGATACATCCGAGCCCTCTATTCCCGGCAATCGTCCTTACAAACAAGCCAGAGGTCACCGCATGGCACCTGAGGCAACAGAGGATTGCGTCTCCTGCGGTGCATGCGCCGCGGCGTGCCCCGTTTGTGCTATCGACAAGGGTGACCCCAAACGAGCAGCTGGCGAGGCGTGCATCTCCTGCATGCGCTGCATTGCCGTATGCCCGCGAGGCGCTCGTAAGCTTGATCCCAACAAGCTATCCGCTGTTTCCCAGATGCTGAGCAAGGTTTGCGTCGTGCGGAAGGAATGCGAGCTCTTTGTCTAGCGCATACGAAATTGGTGCAATGGGGCCAGGTTAATCTGCACCAACCTGGTGCAAACAAACCTGTCCCCAATGCACCAGAGTGAGGAGTGTCCCCGAGTGCCGGCAGAAAAGGAACGTCCCCAAGTGCTGCCTAAATACCGTTTATCGAAGAAAAAATACCGCTCACCGGTCATAATGACTATTCTGGCTTTGGGCTTGTCTAAAATAACTCCCGTAAAAAGAAATGCGGAAGGTTACCGAGTCCCTCGGACGTGGGCCTAACCAAAGTCTTTGAACGAGTGTGTCTCTATGGATGCATTCGCTTGATTTTGGTTGGGCTATATTTATGAAGGGACATGCCACCATGGGTTTCTTTTCTCGCCTGATGGGCGGTTCGGATGAGCAGAAGACTGCAGCTTCCGAGTTCGAAATCCTCGCTCCCGTTTCCGGCGAGCTTGTTCATCTAGAAAATACCAATGACCCCGCTTTTAGCAGCCGTGCCGTGGGCGATGGCGTTGCCGTGGTTCCCCAAGAGGGAACGGTGTGCGCTCCTGTTTCCGGCACCGTCGCGGCGTTGTTTCCGACTGAGCACGCGCTGGGCATCATGTCCGACGACAGCTCTGCTCAGGTGATGCTGCATATCGGAATCGACACTGTTAAACTTGAGGGCAAGGGCTTCCATGCGCTTGTTGCCCAGGGTGACCATGTCGACGCGGGCCAGCCCCTCGTCGAGGTCGATTTCGACGCGGTCCGCGCCGCCGGCTTCGATCCCACGGTCTTCGTTATCGTGTGCGAGCGTTCGGAGAACTCGACTCTTCGTGAGCACGCTTCCGGCCCTGTTGCTGTTAAAGAGCCTGTCGTCTGGCTTTCCGAGTAAATTCTTGTGGTGGGTACCGTGGTTATCAAGCGAGTTTTCAACAACAACGTCGCAATGGTCACTTCGGACGATGGCTCCGAGCTCATTGTCATCGGTCGAGGCCTCTGCTTTGGCCGTCATGCCGGCGACGCTATCGATGAAGCATCGGTCGAAAAGACCTATGCGCTGCAGGAGGGCACTTCTCAGGATTCGCGTACGATTGACCGCTTGGCACATCTTTTGGAGTCCATCCCCACCGTCAACCTCGTGATTGCCGAGGACATTGTTCAGATGCTCCGTCGAGAGCTCAATGTTGATATCAACGACAAGATTCTCATTGCTCTCGCAGACCATATCAGTCTTGCTTTGGAGCGCGAGCGTAAGGGCGTCCCCTGCGAGAATCCGTTGCTGCTCGAGATCCAGCAGTTCTATCGCAAGGAGTATGCGCTTGCGGGCCGTGCGCTGCAGATTATCAAGGAGTATATGGGCATCCAGATGAGCGAAGAAGAGCAGGGTTTTATTACGCTGCATATCGTCAACGCCACCATGCCGCAGCGCTCTGACCGTCTGATTGTTTCGGTCCAGCTTGTTCGCGACGTGCTCGCGATTGTTTCCGAGCACTATGCCACGACCCTTGACGTCACCTCGTTGCCGTACGAGCGTTTCGTTCGCCATCTGCAGTTTTTTGCGCAGCGGGCGCTCGATCCCGCGGCGGGGCAGGTCAATGGCGACGCGCTGTTCCGTATCGATGAAACGGCGTATCCGAGGGCGTTCTCGTGTGCGGAGTCAATTGCCGACCACTTAGCGTCTACCTATAACGTTGTCGTTACCGATGCCGAGAAGAGTTATCTCGCATATCACATTGTTAACCTGCTTGGAGAACCTGGTCTCTAGGCATAACGTGCCCACACATCGATTGATATAAGGCAAGGCTCACGGTCTTGTCCAGGGCACATCTGTCTTAATTTGCGGAAAAGGAAGGGGAGTACCGCTATGACCGCAAAAAAGAAGTTCAATTTCAAAGCGCCGTTGGAGGTGTTCGCGAAGTCAATCGTTCAGCCGATGATGTATCTCTCGGTTGCCGGCATTCTGCTCATCGTGGGCATTATTCTGACCAACAAGACCATCTGCGCCGTGATCCCTGTGCTGGGCTCCGGTCCGTTCCAGCTTGTGGGCGCCGTTGTCTATCAGTCGCTGATGTTTATCATCAACAACCTCTCGATTCTGTTCTGCGTGGGCATCGCCGGCGCCATGGCAAAGAAGAACAAGGGCCATGCTTCGCTGATCGCCCTGATGTCGTTCTTCCTGTTCCTGCAGGCTAACAACATCGTGCTCAACGCCACCGGCTCTCTTGCCGAAGCGAGCGGCATGCTCGGCCTTACCGGAACCGGCCAGAGCACCGTTATGGGCATTCAGGTGCTCGATACCGGCGTGTTTGGCGGCATCATTCTTGGTTGCATCACCGGTGCCGTGTTCAACAAGTACTCGAACAAGCAGTTCCCCATTGCCCTTTCGATGTTCTCGGGCGTTCGTTTTCCGTTCCTGATCATGATCATCATTTCCTGGATCATGGGTGCTGGCTTCTGCATCGTTTGGCCTCCGGTTCAGGGTGCCATCTCCTCCGTTGCCGGCATCATTAAGGAGTCGGGCAACATCGGTCTGTTTATCTACGGCATGCTCAACAAGCTGCTCGTTCCTACCGGTCTGCATCACCTCATCTACACCCCGTTCCAGTTCTCCGATGTGGGCGGCACCCTGACGCTGGGCGATCAGGTTATCGCCGGCGCCTATCCCATCCGTGTCGCCGAGATGGCAATGACGGGCCAGCCCTTCTCCGATAGCACCTACTTCAACAGCTACACCTTCAACAACCTGTGGCCCTACATCGGTATCGGTCTCGCCTTTATCTTCACCGCTTACAAGGGGAACAAGGATAAGACCAAGGCCGTTATCATCCCGCTGATCATCACCGCCGTGCTCTCCTGTGTCACCGAGCCCATGGACTTCCTCTTTGTCTTTGCCGCTCCCGTGCTCTTTGTCGTTCACTCGGTTCTTTCCGGTATCTTCCTGGTCCTGCTCAAGGTCCTCTCCGTGCCCGCTTCGACTGCAGGCGGCATCATCAACATCGTGGTCTCCAACCTGGTCCTCGGTGTCGATAAGACCAACTGGCCGGTTATGCTGGTGCTTGGAGTCGTCAACGCCGCTCTGTACTTCTTCCTCTTCACCTTCCTTATTAAGAAGCTCAACCTCCACACGCCTGGTCGCGAGGAAGAGTCCGAGCTCGCCGAGTCCGTTGCCGAGGGCGAGGCCGCCGCGTCTGTCGCGGTGAAGCAGGGCGCTGTTGCCGCGGCTCCCGCAGAGGGCGTCGATGCAGGCATCGCCGACCTGGTCGCAGGTCTTGGTGGCAAGGACAACATCGAGGAGCTCGAGAACTGCTTTACGCGTCTCCGCGTGAACGTTAAGAACCCGGACCTCATCAATGAGGACCTCATCAACCACGTGCCCAACAGCGGCATCAACCGCAACGGCAATAATATCCAGATCATCTTTGGCATGAAGGTCGCCGAGATGCGTGACAAGGTCGAAAACGCAATTGAGAAGGAGCAGTAAACAATGATCATTACTCTGTGTGGTGGCGGATCCACCTTTACCCCCGGCATCGTCAAATCCATCGCCCTGCGCAAGGACGAGCTCGACGTTGACGAGATTCGTCTGTACGACATCAACGAGGAGCGCCAGCGCAAGATCGGCGTGCTCGTGGACTGGATTTTGCACGAGGACCTCGGCCTGGACATCAAGCTCATGGTGACCACCGACAAGGAGACTGCCTTTACGGACGCGAGCTTCGTGTTTGCCCAGATGCGCGTGGGCGGCTATGCCATGCGCGAGCAGGACGAGAAGATTCCGCTGCGTCACGGCTGCGTGGGCCAGGAGACCTGCGGCTGCGGCGGCCTTGCCTACGGCATGCGCACCATCTTCCCCATGGTCGAGCTGATCGATGACGTTGAGAAGTACGCTAAGAAGGACTACTGGATTCTCAACTACTCCAACCCTGCTGCCATCGTGTCCGAGGGCTGCCGCGTGCTGCGTCCCAACGCTCGCATCATCAACATCTGCGACATGCCGATCGCGATCATCGACGTGGTTTGCGCCGCACTCGATATCGACAAGAAGGATGTCGAGTACGATTACTTTGGCCTCAACCACTTTGGTTGGTTCACCTCGATCCGCCACAAGGGCGAGGAGGTGCTCCCGCAGCTGCGCGAGTACATCAAGGAGCATGAGATTCTGCTGCCCGACTCCTACCTCAAGGGCATGGGCTCGCTCATGGCAAAGAAGCCCGAGGAGGCCACTGACGAGCACCCCGAGCAGAACCGCCACACCAAGGGCAGCTGGTACTACGTCTGGAAGGGCGAGTACGAGATCATGGAGTGCTTCCCGGAGTACCTGCCCAACACGTATCTGAACTACTACCTGCAGCAGAAGGAGTTCGTCGAGCATTCCAACCCCGAGCGCACCCGTGCTAACGAGGTTGAGGAGACGCGTGAGAAGAACCTCTTCGACGGCATCGACCACTACGAGAAGACGGGCGAGATCGACGAGAGCACGTTCTATGCGGGCAGCCACGGCGACTGGATTGCCGATTTGGCTATCGCTCTGAAGAACGACACCAAGCAGCGCTTCCTGGTCATTTGCGAGAACAAGGGCGCTATCCCCAACATGCCCTACGACGCTATGGTCGAGCTGCCTGCCTACATTGGCAAGAATGGCCCCGAGGTCATCAGCCGCGACAACATTCCTCTGTTCCAGCAGGGCCTCATGATGCAGCAGCTGAACTCCGAGAAGCTCGTGGTCGAGGCTACGATCGAGGGTTCTTACGAGAAGGCGCTCAAGGCCTTTACGCTGAACAAGACCGTGCCTTCGATGAAGGTCGCCAAGGAGGTTCTCGACGACATGATCGAGGCCAACAAGGGTTACTGGCCCGAGCTTAAGTAAAAGCAACAGGGTCGCTGGCCGCATACCTGGAGCAATGCCCCGTCCACGTGATTGCGTGGGCGGGGCATTGTCATTTGGTAACGCGTTTTACCAAATATGGCATTTATCTGCGGTAATGTTCTATTTCACCGCCGAGGGTGACATTTCATACCGCCTGCCGAACTGCGTGGAGACCTAACAACTTTTTAGGTCAGTGTTGTGCGTGTAGCAACTTCGCCCGGCCTCGCCTCCGGGCTGCCATGTGAGAGGGGATCTTATGGCTCGACTGCACGTAATGGAACGCAGCCACGCTCAGGCCGTCATGGACGACCTGCACGATGCGCTCGGACGTCGTCTGGCGGTGAGTTCGCTCGCCCCGTGCCCCGTTGAGTTTACGGCAGCGCTCGTCAATCTGTGCTCCACCCAGAGCTGCGGCAAGTGCACGCCCTGCCGCGTGGGCCTGAGCGCGCTGAGCGACCTGCTCGCCGATGTGCTCGAAGGGCGCGCCGATGAGTCCACGCTCAACTTGATTGAGCGCACCGCCCGCACCATCTATCTTTCGAGCGATTGCGCCATCGGCTACGAAGCTGGCGCCATGGCACTCACGGCCATTCGCGGCTTCCGCGACGATTTTGAGCATCACATCCGCGAGCGCTCCTGCGGCTTTGACCGCGAGGCCCGCGTCCCGTGCGTTTCGGGCTGCCCGGCGCACGTCGACATTCCCGGGTACATTTCGCTGGTCGAGGCCGGCCGCTATGCCGACGCCGTCAAGGTCATCCGCAAGAACAATCCGCTGCCGCTCGTCTGCGGCCTGGTGTGCGAGCATCCCTGCGAGATGCACTGCCGCCGTGGCATGGTCGACGACCCCATGAACATCCTCGCCCTCAAGCGTTTTGCCGTCGAGCACGGTGAGCTCAACGACCACAAGCCGCATGTAGTGGACAACACCGGCAAGCGCGTCGCCGTGATCGGCGGCGGCCCGGCCGGCCTTTCCTGCGCCTACTACCTGGCCGTGATGGGCCATAAGGTGACCATCTTTGAGCAGCGCCACCACCTGGGCGGCATGCTGCGCTATGGCATCCCCAGCTATCGTCTGCCGCGCGAGCGCCTGCAGGCCGAGATCGACTGGATTTTGAGCGCCGGCATCGACGTTGAGCTCGATCACTCCGTCAACGGCGAGGAGCTTGCCCGCCTGCGCGACGAGTTCGATGCCGTCTACCTGGCCATTGGCGCCCACAGCGATAAGAAGCTCGGCCTTCCGGGCGAAGAGGCGCCCGGCGTGGAGTCGGCCGTCAAGATGCTGCGCGCCATCGGTGACGACGAGCTGCCCGACCTGAGCGGCCAGCGCGTGTGCGTCATCGGCGGCGGCAACGTGGCCATGGACGTGGCGCGCTCTGCCGTGCGCTGCGGTGCCGAAAAGGTGAGCATTGTCTACCGCCGCCGCATCTGCGATATGACGGCTCAGGACGCCGAGATTGCCGGTGCCCAGGCCGAGGGCTGCGAGGTTCTGGAGCTGACGGCGCCGCTCGCCATCGAGACGGGCGAGGACGGTCGCGTGAGCGGCCTGCGCGTGCAGCCGCAGATTATCGGCGAGCCCCGTCGCGGTCGTCCGGCCCCGCGTGCCGCCGCCACGCCCGAGCGCGTCATTCCCTGCGAGCGCGTGTTCGTGGCCATTGGCCAGGACATCGATTCCAAGCCGTTTGAGGACATGGGCATCGTCTGCAAGTGGGGTCGCGTCGTCACCGATTCGGATGGCGCCGTGCCCAACTTCGACGGCCTCTTTAGCGGCGGCGACTGCCAGACCGGTCCCGCCACCGTCATCCGGGCCATCAACGCCGGCCGCGTTGCTTCGGCAAATATCGACCGCTACCTGGGCTTCGACCACAAGATCAAGCTCGACGTTGAGCTGCCGACCGTGCAGTTTAAGGGCAAGCACGAGTGCGGCCGCTGCGAGCTGGGCGAGCGCGAGGCCGGCGAGCGCATCCGCGATTGGAATCTGGTCGAGCAGGGCCTTACCGAGGAAGAGGCACGCCAGGAGGCAAGCCGCTGCCTGCGTTGCGACCACTTTGGCTTTGGCGCGTTCCGCGGAGGGAGGAACCTGGAATGGTAGAGCCCAACAAAACCACTGTCAGCGACAACACCGAAAGCGGAGCACTCAACATGGTCAAGCTCACGATCGATAACTGCGAGGTCGTGGTGCCCGAGCACACCACGATCCTGGATGCGGCCAAGTCCGTCGGCATCCAGATTCCCACCCTGTGCTATCTGCGCGATCTGAACGAGATCGGCGGCTGCCGTGTGTGCGTGGTCGAGGTTGAGGGCTGCGACCAGCTGGTTGCCGCCTGCAACAACTACGTACTCGACGGCATGGTGGTCCACACCAACAGCCCCAAGGCCCGCGAGGCGCGTCGCACCAACGTGCAGCTGCTGCTGTCCCAGCACGACTCGCGCTGTACGAGCTGCGTGCGCAGTGGTAACTGCAACCTGCAGACCATCGCCAACGACCTGGGCATCTTCTATCTGCCGTACGAGCAGCACCTGGCGCGCGAGGGCTGGGACTTCGACTTTCCCATCATCCGCGACAACGACAAGTGCATCAAATGTATGCGCTGCATCAAGGTGTGCGAGAGCGTGCAGGGCTTAGGGATTTGGGACCTGACCAACCGCGCCACGCATACCGCCGTGGGCACCCGCGGGCGTGCGCCGATCGGCAAGACCGATTGCGTCGCGTGCGGTCAATGCATCACGCATTGCCCGACAGGCGCGCTGCGCGAGCGCGATGACACCGAGGCCGTGTTCGACGCTCTCGCTGATCCCGACAAGATCGTGTTGGTGCAGATCGCGCCGGCCGTGCGTAGCGCTTGGGGCGAGGAGCTCGGCATTCCGCGCGAGGAGGCCACCGTCGAGCGCCTGGCCTGCGCACTGCGCCGTGTGGGCTTTGAGTACGTGTTCGATACTGATTTCTCGGCCGACCTCACCATTATGGAGGAGGGCTCCGAGCTGCTCGAGCGCCTGGGTAAGGCCGCCAAGGGCGAGGGCGACAGCCGCGGCTGGCCCATGTTCACGAGCTGCTGCCCGGGCTGGGTACGCTTTGTGAAGGCGCGCTATCCGGAGTTTGTTGACAGCCTGTCCACGTCCAAGTCGCCGCAGCAGATGTTTGGCGCTGTCGCCAAGACTTATTACGCCAAGGTTCTGGGCGTGGAGCCCGAGCGCCTGTTTGTGGTGTCCGTGATGCCGTGCACGGCCAAAAAGGCCGAGTGTGCGCTGTCGAGCATGGTGGGCGAGGACGGCGCGCCCGACGTGGACGTTGCGCTGACGGTGCGCGAGATGGTACGCATGATCCGCGCAAGCCACGTGAGCGTCGGCACGCTGGTCGAGGAGCCGCTCGATACGCCGCTGGGCTTTGGCACGGGCGCGGGTGTGATCTTTGGCGCCACGGGCGGCGTGATGGAGGCCGCCGTGCGCTCGGCATATTACCTGGTGACGGGCGAGAACCCCGACGCCGACTTCTTTACCGACGTGCGCGGCCTGGACGGCTGGAAGGAAGCCGTGGCCGATATCGATGGCACCAAGGTGCGCGTCGCCGTGGCACACGGGCTGGGAAACGCTGCCCGTCTGCTCGACGCGATTCGCGACGGCCGCGTGAGTTATGACTTCGTTGAGGTTATGGCATGCCCGGGCGGCTGCGTCGGTGGCGGCGGTCAGCCCATCCATGACGGCTGTGAGCTGGCAGCCGAGCGCGGCCAGGTACTGTGGGGCCTCGATGCGAACGCCAAGATTCGCTTCTCGCACGAGAATCCCGATGTCCAGGCGTGCTATCGCGAGTTCTTGGGTGCGCCGCTGTCGCCGCTGGCCGAGGGATTGCTGCATACCGACCATCACGCATGGACGATGCCTAACGAGGGGACGTGCTAGCGATGCGCGCGTTTGATTTTGAAATGTCGCGCCGGGGATTTGCCTCGGCGCTTGCCGCGGGCGCGTTGTCGCTTGCGCTGGTTGGCTGTGGCGGCGGAGCTGCGGGGGCGAGGTCTTCTGCGGGTTCGGCTGCTGGGTCTGCGGCGAGTGGCGCTGCCGCTGAGTCGGTCGAGGTGCGCGTTGCCTCGCTCAAGGGACCGACGTCGATCGGTCTGGTGCAGTTTATGGACCAGGCTGCCGATGGCGAGACGGACAATGAGTTCGACTTTGCGATCAGCGCCGCGGCCGACGAGATTGTGCCCAAGGTCATTCAGGGCGATATCGACATTGCCCTGGTGCCGGCCAACTTGGCGAGCGTGCTCTACAACAAGACCGAGGGTGCGGTGCAGGTCATCGACATCAACACGCTGGGCGTGCTGAACGTTGTGACGGGCGACGCAGGCGTGGCCTCGTTTGGCGATCTGGCGGGTCGTACCGTCTACATGACGGGCAAGGGCACCACGCCGGAGTACGTCATGAACTACCTGCTGGAGCGCGCGGGCCTGACCGGTCAAGTGACGCTCGAGTTTAAGAGCGAACCCACCGAGGTGCTGTCGGCCCTGCTTGCCGACCCGTCCGCCGTGGGCGTGCTGCCGGAGCCATTCAAGACCGCTGCCATCGCCAAGAGCGAGGGCAAGCTGTCGGCACCGGTGAGCCTGACCGATGTGTGGGACGAGCTCGCGGGTGACACGGGCTCCCGTTTGCTGACGGGCGTGACCGTGGTGCGCCGTGCCTTTGCCGAGGAGCATCCCGAGGCCGTTGCGGAGTTCTTGAGCTGCCATGCGGCGAGCGTTAAGGCTGTCAATGCGGCGCCGGCAGACTGGGCGCAGGCCGTGGTCGATGCCGGCATCGTGGACAACGCCAAGATCGCCGAGAAGGCGATTCCCGGGTGCATGCTTGTCTGCCAGACGGGCAAGGATATGAAGGCGGCGCTCTGTGGGTACCTGCAGGTGCTGGCCGATGCGGACGCGAGCGCCGTGGGCGGTAAGCTCCCGGCCGATGATTTCTACTACATGGAGTAGCCCGTGCGTGCGTTTGCTCGACAAATGACAGAGCGTATGAAGGCGGTGTCGGCAGCAGGTGCCGTCGCCGCCTTTTGGCTTGCTGTGTGGGTGCTGGTGGCGGCGCTGGTGGCGCAGCCGCTGATTTTGCCGGGGCCGGGTGCTGTTGCCTTGGCGCTGCTGCGCCTGATATGCGATGCCGGCACGTGGGCGATTCTGGCGGGCTCGGGCGCGCGGATACTGGGCGGGCTGGCGCTTGCCGCGGTATGCGGCGGTTTGTTGGCCGGGATTTCTGTACGGTCGCGGGCGTTTGCCCGCTTGGTGGCGCCGGCGCTTTCGTTTGTTAAGGCGACGCCGGTTGCCTGCGGGGTGGTCCTGCTGCTTATTTGGTTGGGGTCGGCACGTGTGAGCATCGCGGCGGTCTTTTTGATGGCGCTGCCGGGCGTATATTTCTCACTGGTCGAAGGCTTGTCGCAGGTGGATAAGCCACTGGAGCAGATGTTCCGTCTGCATGGCGTGCGCGGCTGGCGACTGTTTTGCGCCCATACCTGGCGCGAAGTCCTGCCGTTTGTGCTTTCGTGTGCGCGTGCCGTGATCGGCATGAGCTGGAAGGCCGGTGTGGCAGCCGAGCTGATCGGCATGGCGGTGGGCACCGTGGGTGAGCGCATCTATCAGGCGAAGCTTTTGATTGAGACGGCTGATCTGCTGGCGTGGACCGTGCTGGTCGTTGCCGCCTCATGGGCGTGCGAGCGCGTGCTGGTGTGGCTGCTGCGGGTTTCGGGGCCCGTGGCGTGGGGTGCGGCCGTGCGGGCGCATGGGCATGGGCTGCGCGGGCGTGCGAGGGCTGCGGGCGATGGCGCTGCAGCGGAGCTTGCGCTTGCCGTGGGCGATCGCGCGCCCTGGGCGCCGGCGCTCGACGGGCTGGTGCTCAACGTGCCCGCGGGTGGGCGTATCTGTGTGATGGGCGCCTCGGGTGCGGGTAAGTCGACGCTCCTTGCCCTTGCGGCAGGGGAGTGCGCACCGTGCTCGATGGTGTTTCAGGATGCACGCTTGGTCGAGTCCGCCTCGGCGCTGGATAACGTGCTGGTGTGCGCCGATGCACGCGTGGACGCCTCGAGTGCTGCGGCCCTGTTGCGCTTGCTGGTGCCGGGGGTCGATGTGCATGCTCGCGTGGCCGAGCTTTCGGGCGGGCAGCGCCGTCGTGTCGAGATCGCTCGAGCCCTGCTGTGTCCGGGCGGCGCGGTGATTCTTGACGAGCCCTTTACCGGTTTAGATACCGCTGCGCGCGACGCATGCGCCGAGGTCGTGCTCGACTTGCTCGACGGCCGCATGCTCCTGCTTGCCACGCACGATGTCGCCGACGCTCAGGCCCTCGATATCTCGGATATCATCACGCTCTAAATACTAACTCAGCAACAAAATGATCCGTTTTCCTTCGTCCCCATGGGGTCGGGTGTGGTATTCTATCTGCGGGGTAATACTTAGGAATACCAAGTAATACCAACGCCGTAGAAACAAACTCCAGATGCGGGCCAATCGGGTTGCCTTCACAGCCCGTCGCCCAGCCGCGTGGCCCGCATCTATCCGCACTACCGTCGTTTCAAAAAGGAAGCGCCATGGCAGAACACATGACCCCCGTAGTCGCGAAGGTCTTGCCCGAGGAGAAGGCAGCCTTCGCGGCGGCAACCCAGCTCGTGGGCACCACGCCGTCCAACGCCATCCGCATGTTTATCGCCGCGTTCAATCGCTGCGGCACCTTCCCGTTTGACATCTCGCCCAACGGGGCTTTTGGCACTGCGCCCGATTCTCATCAATAATGACTGTCCCAAACTGCCGGCATTTGGGGACGTTCCTTTTCTGCCGGCAGTTAAGGAACGTCCCTAAGTGCCGGGTTTTGAGGAGGTTGGCATGCTCAATGCGATGATTTGGGCGCTTGCCTGTTTTGGCGTCGTCGCTGCCGATATCGCCCTGAGCGTGGTTTTGTTCTCCGCTCTGGGCGTCGCATCGGTGTTCATGGGCTTTTCGATTGACGGCCTCGATATTCAATTGCTTCAGGCTGTCGCGCAGACGGCATCGTTTTTAATGGCGCTGCTGTGGTGGCGTTATCTGTGGCCGCGTTCGTTTATGGCACGCCGGCAATGCGCGCATCCGCTCGGCGGGGGAGCGCGTGGGGCGTGGAAGCGCATCGCCTGCGTTATCGTGATCGGCCTTGCCCTGCAGGTGGTCGTTGGCTACGTGACCGACGCCGTGCTGTCGCTGTTGCCCGAGGCTGCGGCCGACTACAGCGAGCTTGTCGAGGAAACAGGCATGGGCGACACCAGCTATCTCGCCGTCCTGACTACGGTGCTCGGCGCCCCATTTTGTGAAGAGCTGCTGGTACGCGGCATTATTTTTGAGTTTTCGCTTCGAGCGTTTAATCCGCAGTGCCGCCCACTTTGGAAGCGCCGGCGTCGTGCGGGTGCGCAGGACGGCGCCATGGTGCCCTGGGCGGCCCCGAGCACGTGGGGTATCACCGCGGCGATTGTGCTGCAGGCGGCAATCTTCGGTTTTATGCACATGAATTGGGTGCAAGGTTGCTACGCGGGTGCCGCTGGCCTCATCTTTGGTTGGGTGCTCGTGACGACCGGAAAGCTCCGCTACACGATCCTGCTGCACTTCGCCTTTAATGCCGGGTCGTATCTCATGACGTTGCTCTGGTTTGTGAACACGCCGTTCGACGTGGCAATTACGGTCGCCATCGCCGGCGTCATCCTCGTTGAGGCAATGCGGTCGCTGCGCCGCGCGTGTGGGATGGATGCAGCGAGCGCACCGCTGCCCTAGTTGCGACGCCCGCCGCCGTTGGCGCCCTGTCGCCCCTGGGCCGCGCGATTGCGCCCGGCGGTGTTCTGCGCACGCGACATGCCACCGTGCCCCTTGCTGCCTTTGGGTCCCTTGCCAGCGCCGCCAACGCCACCGTGGGCCTTGCCGCCCTTCTTGCCGGTGCCATGCCCCCCGCCGGCAGATGTCTCGCCCGGGCGCGGCGGCACGGGGCGAATCAGGCAATGCTTGGTGTAGCCAATCAGATCGCGGCGGCCGGCTTTTTCCAGCGCCTCACGCACGAGCTTGTAGTTCTCGGGCTTGCGGTATTGGATGAGCGCACGCTGCATGGCCTTCTCGTGTGGGTCGCGTGCCACGTAGATCGGCTTCATGGTGCGTGGGTCCACGCCGGTGTAGTACATGCAGGTCGACATGGTGGACGGCGTGGGGTAGAAGTCCTGCACCTGCTCGGGCATGTAGCCCATGTCGCGCACGGCCTCGGCAAGGTCCACGGCTTCCTTCATCGTTGAACCGGGGTGGCTCGAGATTAGGTACGGCACCACATACTGCTTGAGTCCGTATTCGCGGTTCAGGCGTTCAAATTTACGGCAGAACGCGTCGTAGACGGCGCGGCTCGGCTTGCCCATCACGGAGAGCACCGCGTCGCTCACGTGCTCGGGCGCTACGCGTAGCTGGCCCGAGACATGGTGTTCCAGCAGCTCGCGCAAAAACTCGTCCGAGGCGTCGGCCATGGTGTAGTCAAAGCGGATGCCGCTGCGCACGAAGACCTTCTTGACGCCTGGCAGCTGGCGCAGGTCGCGCAACAGCTGCGTGTAGCCGCTCTCGTCGACCACCATGTTCTTGCACACGCTCGGCCACAGGCAGCGCTTGTTCTTGCACACGCCGTGCTTGAGCTGTTTGTCGCAGGCAGGACGGCTAAAGTTGGCCGTCGGTCCGCCCACGTCGTTGATGTAGCCCTTAAACTCGGGGTCGCGCGTGAGTAGCTCGGCCTCGCGCATAATCGAATCGTGGCTACGCATCTGCAGCACGCGGCCCTGGTGGAAGGTCAGCGCGC
>CAUGNQ010000049.1 GCA_959600835.1 uncultured Collinsella sp.
GGCGGCTGGTCCGGTCCGACCGGGCCGCGCGGCAAGGAGATATATTGCCAGACCGCGAAGCCCTGTGGGTCGTCAATTCCACTCTTCACAAGTCCTACACAACATATCGCTTTCTATAGGTAATAGAAAGACTGGTGCGGATCTTCCGCACATATCAGATGATGACCCTTTGGTTCAGGAATATATAGAGATCGGTCACCTATATGTGTTTATCTACCCGCGCTTTTAGCAATGTAAACCGCGCTTCAGATAAAAAGAGGGAGTGCCGCGCACAACGCGACACTCCCCTAGCGATTCAAGAGAATCTATTAGGCCTCGAGAGCCTTCTTGGCGATGGTAGCCAGCTCGTTGAAGGACTCGATGTCCTCGTAAGCCATCTGAGCCAGGACCTTGCGGTCGAGCTCGATGCCGGCAACCTTCAGGCCGTGCATGAACTGAGAGTAAGAGATGTCGTTCAGGCGAGCAGCAGCGTTGATACGAGTGATCCAGAGAGAACGGATCTCGCGCTTCTTGTTGCGGCGATCACGATACTGATACTGCAGGGAGTGCTGGACCTGCTCTTTAGCATGCTTGTAAGTACGCGAAGCGGCACCATAGTAACCCTTCGCACGGTGCATAACGGTACGGCGCTTCTTCTTGGCGGCAACAGCGCGCTTAATACGTGCCATGTTCTATCAACTCCTAGACGGTAAAACGAAAAACGGGAACGCGAACTTAGGCGAGACGCGACTTGATGACCTTGCGGTCGGCAGCGGCGATCTCGGTCTCCTGACGGAAGCCACGCTTACGCTTGGTGGACTTCTTGCTCAGGATGTGGCTCTTGAAAGCCTTGGCGCGCATAAGCTTGCCGGTACCAGTCTTGCGGAAACGCTTCTTGGTGCCGCTGTGGGACTTCATCTTAGGCATGAAATACTCCTTAATCGGTTACAGAACACTAGTTACTTGGTATCGCTTGCCGCTTTATCCTCATCGAAGGCGCCCTTAATCGGGGCGAGCAGCATAAGCATGTTACGGCCTTCCATCTTAGGCTTGGACTCGACCGTAGCGTAAGGCTTGAGATCCTCGGCGAGACGCTCGAGAACGTTAAGGCCCTGCTCCGGGTGAGCCATCTCACGGCCGCGGAACATGATGGTGATCTTAACGCGTGCGCCCTTCTTGAGGAAACGCAGAACGTGGCCCTTCTTGGTCTCGTAGTCGCCAACGTCGATCTTGGGTCGGAACTTCATTTCCTTGACCTCGACCTTGGACTGGTTCTTACGAGCAGCCTTGGCCTTCATGGCCTGCTGGTACTTAAACTTACCGTAGTCCATGACCTTGCAGACCGGCGGCTCCGCGTTGGGAGCGATCTCGACCAGGTCGAGACCCTGATCGTCGGCGACGCGCTGGGCATCGCGGATGGCGAACAGGCCGAGCTGAGAGCCATCGACGCCAATCAAACGACACGAAGATGCAGTGATCTCGTCGTTGATGCGGGTGTCATCAGACTTAGCTATTTTCCCTACCTCCATTCATAAAAAAATAACCCGGCGCTTCTCAGCAACCAGGTCGTACACATAGACTTCCTCGATTTGAGGAAGGGAATCTAAGTTGTATGACCAGTCAGCTGCTCATTGGCGCCAAAAGGTGGGAACCCTCGGGTTCCTCTTTAGGGCATTGCGGGAACAACGCCTTGCGAATAATAACACGTACAGCGCGTTATCACATTACGTACACGAAAAAGGGACCTTGACCCCCTTGAACGCTCGCTTGCATGTATGGTGCTCGAGGCGAGACTCGAAGGGCCTTCGCTTCGCGAAGCCCCGGGCTTCGGGCGCGTGGCGCCCTCGCCACGCTCCGCTACAAACAGGCCACAGGCCTGTTTGCTTAACGCTTCGCGCGCTCACGCGAGTTCGGCACGAAAAAGGGGGCCGCAACCCCCTTGAACGCTCACTTGCATGTATGGTGCCCGAGGCGAGACTCGAACTCGCACGTTGTTGCCAACGGTGGATTTTGAGTCCACTGCGTCTGCCAATTCCGCCACTCGGGCACGCAATGCGTGAGTTAGTTTATCACAGCTTTCTACCGATTAGTCCGAAAATGGAACTTCGAGCATTTCGATGAGTTCGACCGTGCGGAGCATCTCGCGCCGACGGCATCCGCGACCGTCGACCGAAGCCTCACCCATCTGGTTATCGTAAGGGTCCTCGCGCATGCCGTCGAAAGAGGGCTCAAACTCTGCCTGGAATCGATTGTTGGCCACCATACGCCACGGGTCGAGATTGCCAAAGTAGTGACGGCGGCGCCACTCCTCCCCCATCCTGCGAGCAGAAGATCCAAATGACACGTCGGCGTTGAGCCATCCGGTCTGCGGCGTATAGAACTCTGCCCAGTCGTGCGACCCCACCGAATCGGGCGCAACATACAGGCCGCTCTGCCAACGGGCAGGCACGCCCGCGATACGGCACATGGTGATAAACGTGAGCGCCATAACGCCGCAATCGCCGCGGAGCGAATGCGCGCAGTCATCGGCAATAGATCCCAAAAGCAAGTACGGCGGCTGATAGCGATAGTCGATGTACTGCGTCAGGTAATCATAGATAGCACGGGCGCGATCGAGCGGATCCTCGAGCCCGTCAATGACACGGGCCGTCAGCTGCTGCAGATACGGCGTGAATGCAATGTGCGGACGGTCCTCGGAAATATCCTCGGGCAGAGGCGCATCCATACGCGGGTGAACCGGAAGTGTGCCACCGTAGACATCACAATAAGCAGCATCGATGTGATAACGATAGGTCACCGAAAATAAGTGCTCGCTCGAGGAAGACCACGAGACGGTACGCGCCGAAGCATTCGCGGGAGCAACAGCACCCTCCGGCGTCATGTCGAGAATCTCGACCCGAGACTGCTGACGGCAGGCAGCCGCGACGGGAAGCCAAGCGCAAACGGCCTCCCCTTCCAGAGCGCCGGGGACAGACACGGACGCTTTAAGCGTAATGACGCGAGCCAATCCGTTTTGCGACTCCATCTCCTTGAGCATCTCGTTGCGCAGTGCTATTCCGTCCGTAGAATCGGACCGCATGCCGGGAACCTCTTTGGGATATACGCGAAGCGAATCGAGGAAGTTGTCGAGAACGAACAGCTCACCATCGATAAAGCGCCAGTCAATACGCTTACGGTCAATCAGATCGTCAAACTGCTCCTCGGAAAACTCAGGCCACTCCTCGCGAATCATCGTAATAGCCTGATCGCGCGACACCGAAAAATGAAGCGGCGTCTCGAGCATGCGATACCGCTCGGCACGAACACAAGCAGCCAGCGAAGGCTCGGGGTTCTGCTCCAAAAGGCGATCGCAGGCAGCAACAGCCTGCGTCAAATACCCGGCATCCTTAAGACGAAGAATCTCGGGCGGCAGTCCAACATCGAGATGACGAAAGTCATCACAGCGAACATCAGCAGAGCAACCAACTGGACCCTCGTCAATAACCTTCCCATCCGAAGGCAGCACATTAATAACAGCCATACCAAAACTCCAAGTCACTAGAACGCTTGAAGCCCATTGTAGCGAGATAAAAAGAAAGCCCCAACAAGGGGGCCATCAACACCGCTGAACGGTAGTCAAATAAAAAATTCAGCCTCGTAACCCTGCGGCGTTAAACGAAGGAAGCCCCGTCCCCCGGAACTGCTTCCTTGGCGCGACTTCTGGCAAAGCCAGTAGCCATCTTAATTCAGCCCAGTAACCCTGTAGCGAGTTAACGAAGGAGGCCCCGTTTCCCCGGAGCTGATTCCGTCGCGCGACTTCTGGCGAAGCCAGGTGAGCGCGAGGGAAACAGCGTAGGGCAAACGGGGCCTCCGGCGGGAAGTTAAACCGCTACTTACGCCTTGTTGACGGAGCCAAACTCCTCCATGAGCTCCTTGGTGCGGGCAACGATGTTGTCGCGACCAGGCTTGAGGAGCTTGCGGGGGTCGAAGCCCTTGCCCTGCTGATCCTTGCCAGCCTCGATGTACTCGCGAACGCCCTTGGCGAAGACGAGCTGCAGGTCGGTGTTGACGTTGATCTTGGAGATGCCCAGGGAGATGGCCTTCTTGATCTGATCCTCGGGGATGCCGGTGCCACCGTGCAGAACGAGGGGCAGGTCACCGGTCTGGGCCTTAATCTCGCCCAGACGCTCGAAGGAAAGACCAGCCCAGTCGGAGGGGTACACGCCGTGGATGTTGCCGATGCCGCAGGCGAGGAAGTCGACACCCAGGTCAGCGATCTGCTTGCACTCAGCAGGATCAGCGAGCTCGCCGCTGGAGGTCACGCCGTCCTCGGTGCCGCCGATGCCGCCGACCTCGGCCTCGATGGACATGCCCTTGGAGTGGGCAAGCTCAACGAGCTCCTTGGTGCGGTCGAGGTTAAGCTGGAAGGTCTCCTCGTGAGAGCCGTCATACATGATGGACGTGAAGCCGGCCTCGATGCACTTGAAGCAGTCCTCGTAAGAGCCGTGATCGAGGTGAAGGGCGACGGGAACGGTAACGCCCGTGGCCTCGACGGCAGCCTTGACCATGTCGGCGCAGACCTTGAAACCGCCCATCCACTTAGCGGCACCAGCGGTGCACTGAAGGATCAGCGGAGACTTGGCCTCCTCGGCGGCCTGGAGAATAGCCAGGGTCCACTCGAGGTTGTTGGTGTTGAAGGCACCAAGACCGTACTTGCCGGCCTCGGCCTTCTTGAGCATGTCTGCTGCGTTGACGAGCATAAAAGAAACCTCCTGTAAGGTTGCTCCGATAACGCCTGAGATTTTACCACGGCGCACCCGAGCATAAACGTTCGTTTGTTCACGAATATCGTCCAAACAGACTTTTTTGACCGTTTGCCCTACGAAATCGACCCGTTGGGGAAAAATAGCTTGACGTTTGGACGCTTCTCGTGCTTTAAAAGCCGACTATTAAGCTAAATCTGCATGAAAGGGTTCTGCATGAGCTCGCGTGCCATGGTGGTCGAATCGCCATGACCGGTTAGGCAAACGGTATCGGGCGGGAGAAGCCGGGCGAGCTTGGAGAGCGAGCGCAGAATCGCCGCCTCGTCTCCTCCAGAAAGATCGGTGCGGCCGTGCCCACCCGGAAACAGGGTGTCGCCCACAAAGGCAATGTTCCCCTGCTCGGTGGCAGCAAACAAGACGATCCCGCCCGGCGTATGCCCTGGCGTCTCGATCACCTGCAGGTAGATATCGCCCACCTCGATAGCATCTCCCTCGGCGAGCAGGTGCGTCGGCTCCCCGGGGTCAGGCGTCTCAATGCCCCACATAGCTCGCTGTTCCTCGATGTTCGCATGCGGCACCGCCACATCCTTAGCACACAGCTCATACTGGCAGCCCTCGCCAACGGTGGTTCGCACGCCTGCAACACCACCAACATGATCGGCATGGCCATGAGTGCATACGGCGCCAAACACGCGTACGCCGGGATGCTCGGCTCGAATATGCTCCACCAGGCGTTCGCCTTCCCATGCGGGATCGATAATCACGCACTCATTGTCCGAAATAACAGCATAGCTATTGGTCTGAATGGGACCGTTTACGAGCGTCTCGATCTCGACCGTTCCCTTGGGAGTTAAATCCAAGGACACAGCACTCATGTCCCTCTCCTCTCTATAGAACTCGAGGCATCAAACGATGCCTCGAGTGTAGCGAATATCGATAATGTGACACGTTCGTCGCGACTAAACGCGGCGCTTAAGCTGGGCTCCACCCTCACCGGGCATCAGGCGGCGCGCGTCGTAGACCGAGTCAACGCTGCTGATGGAGGCCAGCAGCGGATCCAGACCACTCGCGTCCGAGATCTCGACCATAAAGCGCAGGGTTGCAATACCCTCGCGGTTGGTCGACGTGGCGGCAGAAAGGATATTGCCGCCCGCATCGCCAATGGCAATGGTGACATCCTTGAGCAGGCCCATGCGGTCCAGGCACTCGACCACGATCTCGACCTGGAAGAGGGTGTCGGCAGCGCCGTCCCACTCCACTTCGATCATGCGCTCGGGATGCTCCATAAGACCCTTGACGTTGGGACAGTTGGCGCGATGCACCGAAACGCCACGACCGCGCGTGATGAAGCCGACGATGTCGTCGCCCGTCACGGGGTTGCAGCAATGAGCCAGACGGACCAGTAGGCCGCTGTTGCTCTCGCCCTTGACGATAATGCCGTTGCTGGCGCTCTTGCCGCGCTTTTGCGGCTTGCGGTTGGAGCCGCGGGCAGGCTGCTTGACGACCTCGGCAATGGCTTCGGCTTTGGTGAGCTGTTCCTCGGGTTTGGGGTCCAAGATTTGCTCGACCTTATTGCCAACGGCACGTGGGGCGACTTTGCCCGCACCAACGGCGGCAAACAGGTCCTCGAGCTGCTTATAGTTAAACTGCTCCGCCACGGCGTTGAGCGCACGCGTGGATCGTGGCGTAGAGATGCCATATCCGCGCTTGCGCAGGTCCTTAGCCAGTATATCGCGGCCGGCAGCAGCGTCGTCGTCCTTGGTCGCGGCGGCGAAGTAACGGCGGATCTTTGACTTGGCGGAAGGCGTCTTAACGATCTTGAGCCAATCACGCGACGGCTTGGAACTCTTGTTGGTCAGAATCTCGACACGGTCGCCCGTCTTGATTTCGTGCGTGAGCGGCGCTACCGCACCGTTGATCTTGGCGCCGACGCAGTGGTTGCCGACCTCGGTATGGACAGCGTAGGCAAAGTCGAGCGGCGTAGAACCGGCACGAAGCGCCATGACCTCACCCTTGGGCGTAAAGACAAAAATCTCCTGGTCAAACAGGTCAACCTTCAGCGAGTGCAGGTATTCCTTGGCATCGGTGATCTCGTCAGACGCCGCCCAATCGAGTGAATGCTTGAGCCAGTTAATCTGATCGTCCAGACGCTGCGCATCATTGGTCTTAGACGCAGACGATCCGCCCGACTTCTTATATAGCCAGTGGGCGGCAATGCCGTACTCAGCCTGCTCATGCATCTCGTAGGTTCGAATCTGAATCTCGAGCGGGCGGGCCGTGGGGCCGATAACCGTCGTGTGGAGCGACTGGTAGTTATTGACCTTGGGCATGGCGATATAGTCTTTAAAGCGACCAGGCATGGGGTGCCACAGCGTATGCACCGCGCCGAGCGTGGAGTAGCAATCGCGCACCGAATGCGTGATGACGCGCAGTGCCACCAGGTCGTAGATCTCGGAAAATTCCTTGCCCTTGCGCTTCATCTTTTGGTAGATGGACCAATAGTGCTTGGAACGGCCGTTGATCTGGAAGTCCTCCAGGCCAATGCGGTTGAGCTCGTCGGTGAGTGTCTTGATGGTCTCGGCCAGATAGCGCTCACGGACCTCGCGCGACTCCGCCACCATGCGTGCGATGCGCTGGTAGGCGTCGGGCTCAAGGTAGAAGAAGGACAGGTCCTCGAGTTCCCATTTAATGGAGCTCATGCCCAGACGGTCGGCCAGGGGCGCATACACGTCCATGGTCTCGCGGGCCTTAAACAGGCGACGGTCCTCACGCAGGGCCGCAAGGGTGCGCATGTTGTGCAGACGGTCGGCAAGCTTAACGATGATGACGCGGATGTCCTTGGACATGGCGAGGAACATCTTTCGCAGCGTGAGCGCCTGTTTCTCGTCCATGCTGTCGACTTCGATGTTGGTGAGCTTGGTCACGCCATCGACGAGCTCGGCCACCGTATCGCCAAACAGGCCGGAAACATCGGCAAGCGAGGTCTCGGTATCCTCGACGGTATCGTGCAGCAGCGCGGCGCACACCACATCGCAGTCCATCTTGAGATCGGCCAAAATGATGGCCACCTCGACGGGATGGTTGATGTACATCTCACCCGAGCGGCGCTTTTGGTTGCAGTGCTTCTCGGCAGCAAAGCAATAGGCCTGCTCCACCTTAGAAAAGTCGTCCTCATTCATATATTTGAGGCACAGACGCTCCAGCTTGTCGTAGCTGTCCGCCATAATCTCGGGCGGCAGCTCATCGGCATGCTTATAGTGCTCCATCTCCGAGAACGGCTGGAGGGCGGAATCATGGGCGGTACGGGCTGCGGCATCCATCGAGGTCCCCTTCCCCTAGGCCCGCGGTACGATCGGGCGGTTAACTTTGGCTAGCATATCAGAAGCGCACGAATCGAGCGCCCAACTCCGGAAGGCCGAGAACTCCATGCGCGAACGCAAGCCCTCCAAATAGCGAATTGACCTGCTCAATTGCACACGGCCGGGGTTTTCGGCCATCGCGATGCGACGGGTGTCGTCAAACCCCGAAACGCGGCAGAAGCCAAGCTCTTCGAAGATTCCCAGGCCACTTTCCACCGAGCGCTCGTCGACCGGCGTGCGGGCATCGATGGCAAGGCACATCTGCGCGATGTCGATATCGCTCGCGCTAAAGGAATCGTCCCCGGTCTTGCCGCGGTTGGAGCGCCACATGGTTTGCAGCGCGCGATAGAGCGTGACGAGCTCGTCGCGCTCGGGCGCATAGCAGTCGAGTAGGCGCTCGTTAATGCGGGCGTCGCGCGACGAATAGAGCAGGTGAATCACGGCGGGCTGTCCATCGCGACCGGCGCGGCCACTCATCTGGTTAAACTCAATCGCGCCAAACGGCATGTGATAGAGCACGACATGGCGAATATCGGGAAGGTTGACGCCCTCGCCAAAGGCAGAGGTCGAGACGATGCAGCTGAGGCTTCCGTCTCGGAATGCTTCCTCCACGCGGCGGCGATCGGAGCGCGCAAGCCCCGCGTTATAGAACGCGATATGGGTTGCGCAATCGGGCACACGCTTGCGCAACGTCTTGGCGAGCGCCACGGATTGGTCGCGCGAATTGACGTAAATGACGGTCTTCTCCCCCGTCGCCACGATCGACACCAAACGGTTCTCGCGGCTCGCAAGGTCGCGGTCGTCCTCGAGCTGCAGGTTCTCGCGCACCGTCTCGTCGACCACCGTGCGAGTAATCGGCAGCATGCGGGCAAGCTCGGCCACGACCGGAGCCGTCGCGGTGGCCGTCGCAGCCATAACAACCGGGTCGCCCAGGGCTTTGAGGATATCGGGCATGTCGAGATAGGCGCTGCGGTCGCCGCCCTTGGCAAGGCCGGCGTGGTGCGCCTCATCGATAACGACAAAGCCGATGCGGCCCGAACGCGCGAAGCGGTCACGGTGGATAGATAGGAACTCGGGCGTCGTGAGCACGATACCGGTGCGGCCCGAAGCTAGGCCGGCGAACACATCATCGCGTGCGGCCTCCACGGTCTCGCCGGTCAGCACGCCAACGCCAATGCCAAGCGCTGCCATCGTCGACGAGAGGTGATAGGCCTGGTCGGCAACAAGCGCGCGCAGCGGATAGACAAAGATACTCGCACGTCCGCGAAGGACAGCCTCGCGCGCAGCATGTACATGGAAGATGAGAGACTTGCCGCGGCCCGTTCCCATAACGGCCAAGACACTCTGGTGGTCGGCCAAGGCATCGAGCGCCTCAGCCTGCGCGCGGTGCGGCTGGTTCGATCCGATAAAGCTATGGATAAGCGAGCGCGTGAGCTCGGTATAGGAAAGCTGGGCGAGCGTCTCGCGCTTACGCGACTCCAGGCGCAGGCCGAAATCCGCCGGCTGCACGCCACGACGAAGCTCGCATGCCGGATCGTCGACGCTGGGCAGCGTGGTATCGCGGACCAGAACATCCTTGATCATGAGCTTGGGCTTCACACGCCCCTGCCAATGCTCGGCAACGGCCTCGAACACCAAGTCGACAGCGCTATCGCAGTTGATGAGCTTATCGATTTGCGGCACGCGGAACATAATGGCCGGCACACTCGCGGCGCCATCGGTCGCCACAAAGCGCATATGCTCGCCGGTTTTGCCCACCACGGCGCGGTCGCACATCGTCACGCCCTCGGCAGCCAGCAGCGGCACCTTGTTGCCCTGGCCAAACGGCTCAAGGCGGGAGATCTGCTCGATGGTCTCGATATTCAGCTCGGAAAGGTCGACGGTGGCGGCGACCTCGTCGGTGTCTTCAAAGTCCTCGGCGGGAAGCTCGGACAGCACGGCGGAAAGGCGGCGGCGGAACTCATCGAGCTTGGATGCCTCGATGGTCACACCCACCGCACCGGCATGTCCGCCGCGACGAATCAGCAGGTCGGAACAGCGCTCGACGGCGTCAAACAGGTTGACTTTGCCCACCGAGCGACCAGAGCCGCGCGCGATACCGTCCTCGATCGAGAACAGCAGCGCCGGCACGTGATAGCGGTTGGTCAGACGGCTTGCCACGATGCCCTTGACGCCCTCGTGCCAGCCCTCGCCACCCACGACGATTGCGCGTCCGCCGTCATAGGTCTCCTCGACCTTTGCCATGGCATCGCGCGTGAGCTCCGCCTCGATCTCACGGCGCTGGCGGTTGATTTCCTCGAGCTCAGCCGCCAGTGCGCTTGCTTCGATGGGATCGCGGGCAAGCAGCAGGTCGAGCGCCAGCTTGGGATCGGCCATGCGACCGGCAGCGTTTAAGCGGGGAATGAGCGAGAATGACAGGCCATCCGCCGTAATGCTCGAAAGGTCCGCCTTGGCGAGCGCGGCAAGCGCGATATAGCCTGGGCGAGCGGTTACGCGCATCTGCTGGATGCCCTCGGCAACCAGCGCGCGGTTCTCGGGCGTGAGCGGCATCATGTCGGACACGGTGCCCAGCGCCGCGACCTCGATTAGCGAACGCCAATACGACGGCTTGCCCAGGCGCTCACCCAGGACTTGCACCAGCTTGAGCGCCACACCAGCACCGGCAAGCTCGCGCGAGGGGCCCTCGTCCTCGAGCTTGGGGTCGGTCAGGGGCACACCCTGCGGCACCTGGTCGGAAGGCTCGTGATGGTCCGTGACCACCAAATCGATCCCCAGGCTCTCCAGATAGGAGACCTCCTCCTTGGCGGCAATGCCGTTATCGACGGTCACGATCAGGTTGGGTTGGGCGAGCTCGTTGACGCGGTCGAGCGCCGCACGCGACAGGCCGTAGCCCTCGTCAAAGCGATGCGGAATAAACGGCGTGACGTTGGCGCCAAACGAACGTAGCGCCTCGGTCAACAGACAAGTCGACGTAATGCCGTCAACGTCAAAATCGCCAAAGACCGCGATGTGCTCGTGGTTGCGAATAGCGCGCTCGACGCGGTCGGCAACGACCGCCATGCCCGGAATAATGAGTGGGTCGGCCCAGTCGCGATCGAGCGAAGGCGTCAAAAACAGCTGGCCTTCCTCGATGGATGCAATGCCGTGCGCAACCATAATGCGCGCCACCAGCCCGGGTATGCCCAGGCCAGCCGAAAGCTCCTTTTCGAGCTCGGGGTTTTGCCGAGCGACCGCCCAGCGATGCGTCGTCTTAAGCGATGACATAGGCGCCCACCCCCGATAGGGGCAGGTCGCCGCGATACCTCTCACGGTTCATAGCGATGAGTCCTCTGTGTATGCCCGCTTCGGCAGGCAGATCTGTTGAACGGATTAATTATACCGTGCGGCACGGACGTACAACGTCCAGCACGCCGCGGTTTCGATAAACGAGGGCGGTAATAGCCTCGAAATATTCGAGCGTTTCTGACGCACGGACGCATGCGAGCGTCTAGCATATCCATTCAAAACGAATTCACGAACAAAGGGAGTCACAAGAGCATATGAAGCAATGGGTTGGACTGGGCAAGTTTCTCGCGGGGCACATGCAGGTCATCGTTCCGATTTGCGTGGCGCTCGGCGTGCTCTTTCCCCAACAGATTGGCGTGCTCAAGCCCATCGTTCCCGCCCTGTTTGCCTTTATGACATTCCAAGGCGCGCTCAGCAACACTTTCCATCAGGTTACTGAGGTGTTCCGCCGTCCGCTGCATCTGATTGCGGCATTGCTCGTCTCGGCGGCGCTCATCCCCCTTGCAGCCTATGCCGCAGGATCGTTGTTCTTTGGTTCCAACCCAAACCTTGTCTGCGGCATCGTGCTCGAGTACAGCGTACCCGTGGCAGTCACCGCCTTTATGTGGATCAGCATGTTCGGCGGCAACGGCCCGCTCGCGCTCACCATCATCCTGACGTCCTCGGTCATCTCGCCCGTCACGATTCCGCTCACGCTTAAGCTCCTGCTGGGTGCCACCGTTGCAATCGATGTTCCGGGCATGATGCAGAACATGGCCTTTATGATCGCCATCCCCGCCGTGCTCGGCATCGTGATCAACGAGTTCACGCGCGGATGGGGACACGAGAAACTCTCCCCCGCGCTTTCGCCCGCCTGCAAGTTCATGATGATGGGTGTCATCGCGTCCAACTCCACCGCCATGAGCGAGTACGTGCTGCACATGAATGCGGTGCGCCTGGAAGTCGCCCTCTTTATTATGACCTTCGCCATCAGCGGCTTTGTCGTCGGCATTCTGGTCGCCCGCGCGCTGCATCTGCCATATAGCGAGACGACTACCATGTGCTTTACCTGCGGCATGCGTAACATCTCTTCGGGCGCCGTCATCGCCACGCAGTACTTTCCAGGCGAAGTCGTGTTTCCCGTCATGTGCGGAACGCTGTTTCAGCAGGTGCTGGCCTCGATTATCGGGCACCTCTTTGAGCGCCTAACCGGCGAGGAGCGCGCCAAACAGCGCAAGCGGGTCAAGGCTGGGCGCGACGCGATGGCACGCTAGGCAGCACACTTTTCGAAGGCGCTCGCCTTGCTATACGAGCGTTTCCAGATGCGCGCGTAGGCGCTCAGCATCGATATCGAGCGTGGTCTCGGCATTAACCTGGGCCAGACGATAGCCCACGAAGTAGGGCGATACCACCCAACGTGGCAACGCCTTGGCAATGGTCCGGCCGTCCATGTGGTAGAAGAACAAGTTGTACGACTCCGCGCGACCGCCGTGGTGTTCGTGCAGGATATAGCGCAGGGCCACCTGAATCGCATCGGCAAACAGGTCCGCTTCGGCTTGGTCGCGGGCGTCGTCGCTGGCGGCGATTCCCTGTGGGACTGAAACATTGACCTCAAAGAACCCCATGATCGGTTCGGTTGAGATGTTGACCGAGACTCTCCCCTGTTGCCAGACATTGACGCCTTCGAAATTGGCGGAAGTCAGCGCCGCATAGCCGTCCTCCTGTTCCAAGCCCACAATCTGCATGTGTGGATGGACGAGACTGCCGCCCGAAAGCGGGCCTTTGTTCTTGTACATGAGCACACTGCGGTACTGTTGGGAATCGATCATCTGCTGCCAACAGCCCAGGGCAAACCGCATCACATGATGCAGCTCATCTGGTTCATAGGTCGCCAGGTCGGCGTCGTGATTGGCCGACTCGATCAATACGGTCTGACGGGTGGCCCGCAAGGTCTTGAACTTATTCTCGAGCCAGATGCAGTCACCATCGCGCTGGATGATGTTGGCGAGCCCCTCCGTGTCGCAAAAGGGGCACGCGGTGCCAGGGCGACGATTATCGTCGGGCTTGCCGCTCGCCTGCTGGACGTCAAATACCAGCGCCACGGGTTATACCCCCAGCGGCACGATCTTGGTGCCATGGAGCTCGGAGACGCCTAGCGCCGCCACGACCGCGTCGCGATTTGCCGTAGTGATGCCGCCGCCGGGAAGGATGGTCAAGCGATCGCCCGCATACTCGATTAAACGAGCCAGGTGATCGAAATTATCCTCGATCGACGTACCGGCCGCACCGCCATGTGTGAGGATGCGCGTAACGCCGCAGTCGGCAAGTGTATCAATCGCATCGAGCTGAACCTCGGGCGAGAGCTGGTCAAATGCCATGTGGAAGGTGATGTCAAGGGGCTCGCGCTTGCACTCCTCCGTCGCGCAGCCCGTAGCCATAACGAGGGCGCCGAGGGTGAGCTCGTCGAGCGCCCAGCCGCTGGCACAGGGCTTGCAGCAGCCAAAGACCAGGCCGTCAACGCCGGCACTCACAGCAAGGCCCAGGTCCATCTCCATCATGCGCAGCTCGTCCTGGTTGTAATGAAAGTCGCCACCACGCGGACGAATCATGCACATCACTCGCGCGTCATGCTCGTGAGCGTAACTGACTGTAGCGCTAATAACGCCGGCGGAAGGCGTGGTGCCACCGACGGCAAGGTTGTCACACAGCTCAATGCGCCCCGCACCAGCCTCGATGGCCGCCGGCACTCGCTCAAAGTTCTCGGCGCAAAATTCGTACAGCATAGATAGCCCCCAGAAGACATTTCTATTTCCACACGGCATTGTCGCACGTTAAATAGCAACCCGCACGATGGAACAAAACCTTGACAAGGAGTGTCCCAAAGTGCCGGCACATAAGGAACGTCCCCAGGTGCCACCTTGAGCGATGGGCACTCATTTAAGTACGTCCCCAATGAGTACCCGCAGGGGACAGACAGACCAGACTCCCTATACGACAACTGTTGACATCATATACTATGTGTCATATAGTAGGTGTTACACAGTATACTACGAAAGGAGGTGTGCGGATGGAGGCACAGATGAAGCGCGGCTTCCTCGAGGCCTGCGTGCTCGCGGCCGTCTCGGGCGAGGAATCCTACGGCTATCAGATCGTGAAGGACGTGCCCGCGAGTATGGGACTCACGGAATCCACGCTCTATCCGTTGCTCAAGCGCCTGGAGAAGGCGGGCTGCATCACCGCGCGCTCCGCCGAACACAACGGGCGGCTGCGGAGGTACTACCGCATCACGGACGCCGGGCGCGAGCGTATCGCCGAGTTCCTCGCCGAATGGCCATCCGTGCAGGAGATCTACCGTTACGTGGAGGGGGCGCACCATGACGCGCGATGAGTTCTTGAACCGGCTGGGCGAGCTTCTGGCCTGCCTGCCGGCAGATCAGGTAAAGGAAACGCAGGAGTTCTACGCGGAGGCCATCGCCGACCGTATGGAGGACGGCATGACGGAGGCCGAGGCTGTGGCCGCCATGGGCACGCCCGGTGAGGTCGCCGAGGCAACGCTCGACGAACTGCCCGCCGTGCCGCGCGCGATCGCGAGGACCAAGCGCAAGAGCACGGCACTTCTATGGGCGCTCGCCATCGTGGGCTCTCCGGTATGGATTCCGCTGCTGCTCGCGTTCGTCGCCGTTGCCGCTGCAGTCTACATCTGTATTTGGGTTCTTGCGCTCTGCGTGTGGATCGTGGCCGCGGCATTCGGGGGCGCGGGCCTGGTAGGGCTCCTGTTCGCCGTGGACGGCATCATTATCGGGCATGTTCCGTACGTTTTGGCCTCGATGGGAATGGGATTCGCTTCCATCGGTGTGGCGCTCCTCACGGGAGCAGGCGCCTGGACGGCGTCCAAGCAGATCGCGCGCCTCTCTGCCCTTTGGGCGAAGAAAGCCGTTTCGCCCTTCTGGAAAGATCGAGGCAATAAGAGCCGCATGGGCGCTGAAGCGGCGCCGCTCACGGCATAGGAAGGAGTGCAAACATGTCCAGCGTAAAAAAGATTTACCTTGCCGTAGCGGGTGGGCTTGTTGCCACGGGGCTCGTCCTGGCTGCTATCGGATTTGTGGCCTCCGGCTTTAACCTCGCTGTGTTCAACACGCAGATCGACCTGCGCGATGACACCATCATTCTGGGTGGTGTTGAAATGGACGACCCGACAGGGCTTCCACTCATCGAGCAGCTTGCCGAGGTTGGCGAGATCCATATTGGATCTGCAACGGCTGGTTCGTCTTCTACTCGCAAATGATCGAGCTCGTAGCAGCCATCCCCCTTCGGGCACACCACGACGGGCGTGAGCACGCCGCACTCGGAGCCTTTTGACCTAGTCGTTGGGGACGTTCTTAAACGACTAGTCATTAAAGAACGTCCCCAACGA
>CAUGNQ010000050.1 GCA_959600835.1 uncultured Collinsella sp.
TGGTTCCACACCCACGAAAGGCCCCAAGCAGCCGGCGTCTTCAGGTACGGATCGCGTACGTCATCGAGCACGGCGCGGGCCCGCGGAGGCAGCTTGCCCGCCAAGCGTCCGCCCAAAAGCGGTTCCATCACAAACACCGCGAGCCCGCGCTCGGCGGCTGCTATAAGTCCCGCCGTTCCCGCTTGGTAGCGCTCTCCAGCGTAGTTGTACTGAATCTGGCAAAAATCCCAGTCATACGCGTCGAGCATCGTCAGGAAGTCCGTCGCACTGCCGTGATACGAAAAACCTATCTGGCGAATACGCCCCGCAGCCTTTTGGTGCGCAATCCAGTCTTCGATGCCCAACGCCACCACGCGCTCCCACTGGGCGGGCGAAGTGATGTTGTGCATAAGGTAATAGTCGATATGGTCGGTCCGCAGGCGGCGCAGTTGCTCGTCGAAGAACCGGTCGAAATCCTCCGCGCACTTGCACGAAGCGTGCGGCAACTTAGTCGCGAGCAACACGCGGTCGCGCAGACCCAGGCGCTCAAGTGAGGCGCCCACGCACACCTCGTTACCGGGATAGAGATACGCGGTATCCAGATAATTAATCCCCTGCTCCACCGCACGGGAAATGATGGCATCGGCTGTCTTCGCATCCGGACGTCCCGGCGCACCGGGAAATCTCATGCAGCCCAGACCCAGAGCAGATATTCGGTTACCACTTTTGGGGTCAACGCGGTATTGCACGGCCCCTCCCTTCGCCATCAGCGCCGCGGCAAGGCGAAACACAATGGTCACGCGGCCGAAACATCGTGGAATCGCAATCGAGAACGTATCGTAACGCAGCAGAAATCGAGCTGTCACGGCACCGCTTTAACATCAGCAAAAAGCCCGATGAAAGGAGCAACAAACAAATACGGCCATCCGGTGCACGCAGCATGGTCCGGCGGCATACAATCCATCAGGCGCCCCTTACGCGGGTGCCTTTTATATGGGGAGATGATTCGCATGCAGATCAACAAGGTCGCCTTTATCGGCAAGGGCGGTGTCGGGCTACTCTACGGCAGCATGATTGCCAAGGCCCTCGGCAATGACGCCGTCGAATACGTCATGGACGACGCTCGCTTTGAGCGCCATGCGAACGACGCGCTCACCGTCAACGGCAAGCCCTGCGATCTCACGTCCGTCCGCGCCAGCAAGGCAACGCCCGCCGATCTGGTCATCCTGACGGTCAAGACCACCGGTCTCGACCAAGCACTCAAGACTATGGAGCGCGTCGTGGGACCCAATACGCTCATCGCCTCGCTGTGCAACGGCATCACGAGCGAGCAAAAGATTGCCGAGCGCTTTGGCTGGGAGCATACCGTTCTTGGTATTTGCCAGGGCATGGACGCTGTGTTTCTCAACGGAGAGCTCACCTTTACCAACACGGGCGAAATCCGCTTTGGCGCGGCGGCCGGTACGGATCCCGCAGCCATCACCGCAATCGACGAGCTCTACACGCGCTGCGGCATCGCACACACCGTCGAGGACGACATCGCCCACCGCATGTGGGCCAAACTCATGCTCAACGACGGCATCAACCAGACCTGCATGGCCTACGGCGGCACGTACGGAAGCGCCACGGAGCCGGGCTCCGAGCAGCGTCGCTGCCTTGTTTCCGCCATGCGCGAAACGCTTGCGGTCGCCAACGCCGAGGGCGTTGAGCTGACCGAGGCAGACCTGACGCAGATGGTGCACCTCATCGAAGGAATCGATCCCGCCGGCATGCCCTCGATGGCGCAAGACCGCGTCGCGCGGCGCAAAACCGAGGTCGAGGAGTTCGCCGGCACCATCTGCCGTCTGGCGGCCAAGCACGATATCCAGGCACCGCAGAACGAATGGCTCTATCAGCGCATTCGCGATATCGAGGCAAGCTGGTAGCGCCCGACTCACCACGTCAACAGACTCAACAGCAAAGCCGCCGCAAGGGCACTCCCCTTACGGCGGCTTTCATCTTCATCTATAACCAGTAGTCGATGTCCCGACGGTCAGAGCTGCGACTCCGAGGCCTGGCCCTCATCGTCGCGACAAAGGACTACACCCGCACTTCCCAGCAGCGCGGCCGCAATCAGCGCACCAACCACGATTGGAGCAGCCCCGCATGACCCCTGCATGCCCGCAATGAGCGCGGCCGTAGGACCAAGGCAACCAAGCGTCAATGCAACGGCGGCAACGGCGATATCTCGAGCATTCACAAGACCACTTCCTCCACGAGAAAGACTTTGTTTCTCGTGACTTAGTGTGCCCCGTGCCCATATGCGCGGCGTACGGCCACGGTAAGCGCTCTGTTAACTCAAGCATGCACAAAAAACGGACGCCTTTTCGTTGCCCAAAGGCTCGGTAAAGACGCTCGCCCGTCATGTCCAATTGGCTTATGGCAGATTACCAACCGGTATAGTAGTCGGTGGTTCCGGCTGCGCAGCCGGAGTCATAGACCTTGCACTCACCCTTGGAACCGGTAAACGTGGAGCCTTGGGCCTTATCGCCCGCGGCAACGACATAGTAACCATCGGAATCGCGCCAAAAGCCCTCGGAATCCTGCGTCCACTCGCCCGTGCGGTGGTGATACAACACGTTGCTGCTGTAATAAGTCTCGCGGCGGCCGTTATAGTTATTGACGCCGCTCGAGCGCGTCAGACCCGAGCCGTTCGCGTAATACGCAGCAGACGTATAAGACGAGCCGAAGCCGGCGTTGTAATACGAAGCCTGAACGGCCTCAGCGGCCTCGGCTTCGGCTGCGGCAGCCTCGAGCGCCTCGCGCTTGGCATCCTCAAGCGTGGAGCGAAGCTCGTCGAGCTCGGTCGACTTGGCGTCGACCTCCCCCATCGTCAACAGGCTACCCGCACCGTCGATGCAACCCTGCAGCACAGCACGCTCGTCATCGGTAGCATAGTCGCCATACATATTCATAATGATCTGAGCGCGCATCTCAAGGGAATCGCGCTTGGCCTCCATCGAGGCGTTCCACTCCTGCATGGAACCATAACCATCGCCGCGATAGTCAACGGGCTGCACCAGCGTCGCCTCGGACGGCGTAGGTCCAACCGTATCGGATAGTGTTGCCGCGTGGGCATCGGTTGCACCGGCGCCCGCCAAAAGTGCCACGGTCAGAGCGGCGGAAAGGGCGGCGGCTTTCGGTTTTCGTGAATCGATCCTCATGTAGCTGGAAACCTCCGTAGTGCGTTTTTGCTGCGTTTGAGCTGCGTGTGATTCGATCGCGCTGCATAGTACCCCGAGCAAATCGCGACCTGCGGTTTTACTCAAAAGGCGCACGTCAATTGCGTAAAACTCACATCCTCTTAACAGGAGTTTTCCACATATCGATTGCATAAAGCATGCCAAAAACCCTGTTTTTGCACCCGCTCTATGCAAAAAAGGCGCCTGTGCAACCATTGTTCGCACAGGCGCCTTGAGCAGGCATTTTATGCAGTTATACCTATCGAGTCGCAAGGGGTCCTTGCACAAGTCGCCTTACTCGTCCAGCGCGGCGAAGGCCTGCTTCAGATCCCAAATGATATCCTCGGCGTTCTCGGTACCGATGGAAAGACGGATCGTGGAGGGCGTGATGTTCTGCTCGGCGAGCTCCTCGGCAGAGAGCTGGGAGTGCGTAGTGGTAGCCGGGTGCACGACGAGCGACTTGACGTCGGCCACGTTGGCGAGCAGCGAGAACACCTGCAGATGATCGATGAACTTCCAAGCTGCCTCCTGGCCACCCTTAATCTCAAAGGTAAAGATCGAGGCACCGCCGTTGGGGAAGTACTTCTGATAGAGCTCGTGATCGGGGTGCTCAGACAGGCTCGGGTGGTTCACCTTGGCGACATGGCTATCACCAGCCAGGAACTCAACGACCTTCTTGGTGTTCTCGACATGACGGTCAACGCGCAGCGACAGAGTCTCGGTGCCCTGGAGCAGGATCCAAGCGTTGAACGGGCTGATGCAGGCGCCCTCGTCACGCAGCAGGATGGCGCGGACATAGGTTGCGAAGGCGGCGGGACCGGCAGCCTCGGCAAACGAGACGCCATGGTAGGAGGGGTTGGGCTCGGCGATCTGCTCATACTTGCCGCTCGCCTTCCAATCGAAGTTACCGCCGTCGACGATCACACCGCCCAGCGAGGTGCCGTGGCCGCCGATGAACTTGGTTGCGGAGTGGACGACGATGTTGGCACCATGCTCCAGCGGACGGAACAGATACGGGGTGCCGAAGGTGTTGTCGACGACAACCGGTAAACCGTGCTTCTTGGCGATCTCGGAGATGGCGTCGATATTGGGGATGTCAGAATTGGGGTTGCCGAGCGTCTCGAGGTAGATGACCGTGGTGTTGTCCTTGATGGCGCCCTCGACCTCGTCCAGGTTATGGGCGTCGACAAACGTGGTCTCGACGCCAAACTGTGAGAGCGTATGCTCCAGCAGGTTGTAGGAACCGCCGTAGATGGTCTTCTGGGCGACCACGTGGTCACCAGCCTGGGCAAGTGCCTGCAGGGTATAGGTGATGGCAGCGGCACCGGAGGCGACGGCAAGACCGGCCACGCCACCCTCGAGCGCGGCGATACGGTCCTCGAAGACGCCCTGGGTGGAGTTGGTCAGACGGCCGTAGATGTTACCGGCGTCGGCAAGACCAAAGCGGTCGGCGGCGTGCTGGGAGTTGTGGAACACATAGCTCGTGGTTTGATAGATAGGCACGGCACGGGAGTCGGATGCAGGATCGGCGCTCTCCTGGCCAACGTGCAGCTGCAGGGTATCGAAACCAAAGGTGTGCTCGGGGTTGTTGATGAACTGGCTCATGATGATCTCCTTGATCGAACGAAAGTAAATAAAAAGAGAGAAGTAAGTCGCTGTCTCCTGATCACGCCGACGGACGCAAACAGGAGCCCGGCATTCGTCTTGGTAAGCAATTCATATGCGGGCCTCCTTTCGCATCCCGATTCCGTGGTTGGCTTAATTACCTACCGCCTTTGTGTGTTTTGAATAGTACGAGCATTGTTTCCCTCGGTCAATCACTTAAAAGCGCTAACCTGTTATCGGTTTTTTAGATAGTTATCGAAAGGACAGGAGCCGATGACCCTCCAACAGCTTCGGTTTTTGATCGCCGTGGCAGAGTCCGGTTCAATCAACGCCGCAGCTCAGCGCCTCTATACGGCACAGTCCAATATCTCCAATGCCGTCAAAAGCCTGGAACAGGAGCTCCATCTGGAGATCTTTACGCGCTCCAGCCGCGGCGTCACGCTCACCAACGACGGTACCGAACTTTTAGGTTATGCACGCCAGGTCGTGGAGCAGGCAGATATGCTCGAGGCCCGCTACGAGGACGGCGGTACACCCCAGGCGCGCCTTGCCATCTCGGCCCAACACTACGCGTTTTCGGTCGAGGCCTTTGTCAACGTCGTCGAGCGCTGCCGCGACAGCAAGTTCGAGTTCATCATGCGTGAGACCACCACATCGCAGATCATCGATGACGTCCGCGCGTTTCGCAGCGACATCGGCATCCTCTATCTGGACGACTTTAACACCCGCGTTCTGCAGAAGGCTTTTGCCGATGCGCGCGCGAGCTTCCATCCCCTCTTCGACGCGACGGTCCACGTCTTCGTAAGCGAGCGCCACCCGCTCGCACGTCGCCCTCAGCTCTCCCTTGCCGACCTCACGCCCTATACGCGCTACAGCTTTGAGCAGGGAACCTCAAACTCCTTCTATTACGCCGAGGAACCTTTTAGCTATATCCCTTGCGACCGCAACATACGAATCTCGGACCGCGGAACACTTACTAACTTACTTATCACGTCGAACGGTTACACCCTGTCGACCGGTGTCCTCTCCAATGAAATGCAATGGGGTATGGCATCGATCCCGTTAGCAGACGCCCCAACGATGCGCGTAGGCTATATCATGCACGACGAGCGCAAGCCCTCTCCCCTCTTGCAGCAATACCTCGACGAACTCAACCGCATCATCCATGCCAACTAACTGTCGGAAGACGGGGTAGAAATCGTAGATTGCTAGCCCCCGGCGGGCATGGCGCTACAATGGTCACTCACACGAAACGCGCCCAACGAAAGGAAGCCCGTGAAGGTCATCATCTATACCGACGGCTCGGCCCGATCAAATCCGGGACGCGGCGGCTACGGCGCCGTGCTCAAATACACCAACCCCGCCGGCAAGACCTTTACCTCCGAGCTTTCGCGCGGTTACGCCAAGACCACCAACAACCGCATGGAGCTCATGGCCGTTATCGTGGCGCTCGAGGCGCTCAACCGCCCCTGCGAGGTCGAAGTCCATTCCGATTCGCAGTACGTCGTCAACGCCTTTAACAAGCACTGGATCGACGGCTGGAAAAAGCGCGGATGGAAAACCGCCAACAAGCAGCCCGTCAAGAACCGCGACCTGTGGGAACGCCTGCTTGCCGCAAAGAGCAAGCACAAAGTGGAGTTCATCTGGGTTAAGGGGCATGCCGGCCACGAGCTCAATGAGCGCTGCGACGAGCTCGCCACCACCGCGGCCGACGGAGCCAACCTCGATATCGACACCGGCTTTAGCGAGAGCGACCTGTAACGGCGTTTTCGCACGCTATTTCCTGCCCCCTCGCGCTACACTCATCCTGTAAACCGAACGGCACGAGGGGGATACATGCTGCGTATAGCGACCATCGGCACATCCATGATTACCGACGACTTTATCCAAGTCGTCAACGCCAATGACCAAGCCGCGTTTGTGGGCACGCTCTCGCGCGATGCAGATCGCGGCGCCGCCTTCACCACTAAGCATGGCGGCGAGCGTAACTTCACCGCACTTGACGAGCTTGCGTCCGCCGACGACGTCGACGCCGTCTACATCGGCAGCCCCAATGCGCTCCACTACGAGCAGGCGCTCGCCTGTATCGCCGGCGGCAAGCACGTTATCGTCGAAAAGCCTTTTTGTGCCACCGAGGCGCAGGCGTTCGAGGTCTTTCGCGCAGCCGAGGCGGCGGGCGTCGTAGCCCTCGAGGCCATGCGCCCGCTCCATGACCCCGCCTTCCACGCCATCGAGGACGCCCTGGGCGAGATTGCGCCCATTCGTCGTGCATCGTTGCGCTTTGGCAAGTATTCTTCGCGCTACAACGAGGTTCTCGCGGGGCGCGCCACCAATATCTTCGACTGCAATATGGCATCGGGTTCCCTCATGGACATTGGCGTCTACACCGTCGAGCCCATGGTCGAGATTTTCGGCATGCCCTCCGGCCTTACGAGCATGGCCACCCTGCTCGACCCCACCACGCGACAGCTCACGCACGGCCCCATCGACGGCTGCGGATCCATCCTCGCCAGTTACGGCGGTGGCCGTATCTCCGTCGAGCTCGCGCACTCCAAAATTACGAATGACCTACTGCCCTCGCAGATCGAAGGCGAGCGTGGCACTATCCAGATCGACCATCTGTCCACGCCCCGCAACGTCCGCATCGACTATCGCGGCGATGTCGTACGCGGCTCGGCGACCGAGGCACCGCGCGAACAGGGCGACAACGGCCGCGTGCTCGACCTGCCCAAATCGAGCAACACTATGGAATACGAACTCACAGACTTTATCACCGCCATCGGCGGCATCGATAACGTTAAGGAAGAGATTTGGGAGACCCCGGCGGGACGCCACGAGCTTGGCCACTACCGCGATGTCACGCTCGTCTCACTGCGCATCATGGATGCCGTGCGCCAGCAGGCCGGCATAACCTTCCCGGCTGACGCAGGCAAGCAGGCATAGCGATGGGCTTCTTCGATACGTTCTTCTCCAGCGTCACCGGCGGCAGTCGAGAGCCTCAAAAACCATCAAACGTCGAGCTCGAGCTGCGCCGCAGGCTTACCGTGCTCGCAAGCGACGAGGCCACTCAAGACACTCCCCTGCGCTATTTCCTGCGCTGGGCGGGGCAAGTCCAAGGCGTTGGCTTTCGCTTTACCAACACCAACCTCGCGCAGGCACGCGCGCTCACCGGCTGGGTGCGTAACATGGAAGACGGCTCAGTCGAGATGGAGATACAGGGAGCTCCGGCAAATATCCTATCTCATCTCGAGGCGCTTCATGCCTCCTACGAGCGCATGGGGACGCGTTTTCGCCTCGTAGACGCCCAGGCCCGAGCCCCACTTGCCAATGAGGACGGTTTCACGCCTCGTTATTAGTATTGTGTGCTAAATACGGTATCATTTACCTACGACCGTTGATAGAAAAGAGGCGAGGCGCATGGCGGTGCAAAGAAGGAATACCAGGCAGCGAAAGCTGGTTCTTGACGCCGTGCGCCAAAGCTATAACCATCCCACCGCCGACGAAATCTACAACGTCGTGCGCGCGCAAGATGACAAAATCAGCCGCGGCACGGTCTACCGCAACCTCAATCTCTTGGCCGACGCCGGCGAGATTCTCTCAATCAAGACGCCGGGCGGCAGCCGCTTCGATCGCACGATCGAGCCGCATGCGCATGTCATCTGCACCTCGTGCAGCCGCGTCATCGACGTACCGCTCCCCTTCGATGCCCAGCTCGACGCCAAGGCGTCCGAGCAAATCGGCTGGCACGTCACGTCGCACTACACCATCTTCGAGGGTCTCTGCCCCAACTGCCGGTAGATGTTTGGGACATGCCTACTCAGCAAGTAGACGACGCAGCTCCTCTTCGACCGTGCGCACGTAGCGGACACGGTCATTGACACCGCGCATGCTGGGATTGCAGCTCTCCACCAGATAGGGATGGCCCACCACGTTGAGCATGTCGCGATCGTTTTCGTTATCGCCAAACGCCATCATTTCGTTAGGTGAGATCCCCAGCGCACAACCATAATCGGCAAGCGCGGACCCCTTGCCCGAATCAAAGCCGATAAAGTCGGTCCATTCGGTTCCCGACGTCATCACATCGACCCGGTCGCTAAAGCGACGCACAAAATACTCCAGCGCCGCCGGCTGCTCCACCTCGGGCGTCTGGAAGGCAATCTTAATGACGTCCTCGTCGATGTCCTCGGGACGGTCGACTACCGCCACATCACAATGGACCTCATAACGCAGGTGGTCAACAAACGCATCGTTGCTGCTCATGGTGTAGAGGTGTCCCTCGCACGAAAGGGTCACGTCGGCATGGGGGTACGCAACCACGGCATTCGCGATATCCATGGCCAGGCCACGCTCCATAGAACGCTTGACCACGGCACGCCCCTCGCTCATGACCAGGGCTCCGTTTTCGCATACATAGGCGAGTTCATCGGCCACCGGGGCAAACAGGTAGCGCAGGCTCGCATATTGACGGCCACTCGCCGGCATAAACACGATACCGCGACGATGTAGCTCATCGATAAGCTCAAAGGCCTCGGAACGCGGCTCGCGCTCCCCCGGGTGCAGCAACGTGCCGTCCAAATCGCATGCAATCAGCTTGATTCCCTCAAGACCCATATGCTTCCCCCAAAGCCTCCTATCAACAGCAAGACGGACCTTGATCGGTCACCCCTCAAAGCCCGTCTTGCGCATACGCGCGCTTAGTCGCGCGTCTTTTTAACGATGGTAAAGTCCGGAGCCATGCTCACGACAACATCGGCCGCGCTCGACGCAAAGCGTCGGCCCGCATCGAGCTCGCGCGAAACGATCGAGATTCGAGCTCCCTCGACGCCGCGAAGCATACGGCCCAAAACCGGCTGCACCGGCGTATACATGCGCACGGTATGCTCGTCCGAGTCGCCCCGGAAGAGCGGCGCATGCATGTTGCCGATCTCCCAGCACGCATGCGCGAGCGCAATCGGATCCATGCGGTCGACTTCGACCAAATAGACCTCGGCGCTGCGCAGGCGCACGACAACCACCACGGGCACCATGCCCGAACGGTCAATGGTGAGCACGTCGCCATCGGCAAGACGACCGCCGTCGGCAGTATCCAACCGAACATCGATCGTGCGCCCCAGTTCCGTCACGCCCACAAACGCGCATGCATCAGCCTGGTCCCAATCGAGCAGTAGCTCGTCAACTTCAAAGACGCCGCCCAACTTCCGGCGAAGCAGGAGTTCATAGGACGGATCGTTGAGATTTCCCAAGCATGTCGTCGAAACCAAGCGTTCAGGCATACTCTAGTCCTCGACCTCGACGAGCTCGATATCAAAGTTGAGATCCTTGCCGGCGAGCTCGTGGTTGGCGTCGAGCGTCACGACCTCGGGCGTCACGTCGATGACGACGGCGGGGACGGGCATGCCGCTCGGCGTGGACAGGAAGAGCTTCATGCCCTTCTCGATCTGCTCGATATTGGGGACCTGCTCAGCCGGGAAGGTCAGGACCATCTCGGGGTTGTGCTCGCCGTAGGCATCGGCAGCGGGAATGTGCACGGTCTTCTTCTCGCCCACCTGCATGTCGACAACAGCGGCGTCGAAGCCCTTGATCATCTGACCGGCGCCGCAGGTGAACTCCAGCGGCTCGCCGCGATCGTAAGAGCTATCGAACTGCGTGCCGTCGTCGAGCGTGCCACGATAATGGGTCTTGACCTTCTTGCCCTGGTTGGACATGGTAACCTCCGTGATAAGGGCGGCGCACAACGCGGGCCGCCGTGAACATATGGCGCTAACTATACCCTAGTCATACAATTCAAAGACAGTTTGCAAAGAAACGCTGCAACCGGAGGAACCATGGCATATCCCGTATTTGACCTACACTGCGACACTGCCGACCGAATCGGCTGGGCCACGCTCGATCTCGACCTGCGCTTTACCGCCGGCACCGACGGTTATTTCCCCGGCGACGAAACGCATCCGCAAGATTTCGACCTCATCGAGGGTAACGCCTGTGCCATCTCGCTCGCAAAGATCGGCAACACGCCGTGGGCACAGTGCTTCGCCACGTTTGTCCCCGACGAGATTCCCACCGCCCACGCCGCGCGCTTCCAGGCGCAGATCATGGCGCATATGAGCGGCCAGGCAATGCTCAACCACGACCGTATGGTCAACGTGCGCAGCGCCGCAGACATTCGCCCCGCGCTCAAGGACGGCAAGGTCGCTTGCATCCACACCATCGAAAACGCCACGTTCTTTGCCGAGGACCCCGCGCTGATCGAGGTGCTCAAGAGCCTGGGCGTGCTTATGTCGTCACTCAGCTGGAACGCGCAGGGACCGCTCGCGAGCGGCCACGACACCCACGCCGGCCTCACCGCCGCCGGCATCGAGGCGCTTACGCAGATGGAGCACGCCGGCATGGTGCTCGACGTCTCCCACCTCAACGATGAGTGCTTTGACGAGGTCGCCGCCCGCGCCACGCGTCCCTTCGTCGCCAGCCACTCCAACTCCCGTGCGGTTTGCGGCGTCAAACGCAACCTTACCGACGACCAGTTCCGCACCATTCGCGACATGGGTGGCATCGTCGGCCTCAACTACTGCAGCGAGTTCCTTTCCAACGACGCAACCGACAAGACCGCCGCAGACGTCACCTTCGACCAGCTGGCGGCGCATATCGAGCACTGGCTCGACCTGGGCGGCGAGGACGTCATCGCGCTCGGCGGCGACTGGGACGGCGCCACGGTGCCCGCTTTCCTCTCCGATGCCAGCAAGATGCCCGAGTTCCAGAACATGCTTTCCAAGCATTTTGGCAAGACCGTGATGCAAAAGCTCTGCAGCGACAACGCGCTCGCCTTCTTTGAGCGCAATTAATTTCGCATCCCTTGAGCGGGCCGGCATGCCGAGCGGTCGACATGCCGGCCCGTCCCCAATCTGAAGGATCACATTTGACGCAGCAATTTACGATTTCCGTACCCCGACCGGATGGAACGCTCATCCCCGTCGTCGTTACCAAAAAGCGCGTCAAGAACTTTAACCTACGCGTCACATCGAGCGGCGAGGTCCACGCCAGCGCACCGCTCGGCGCCAGCCGCGAGCGCATCGAAGCGTTTGTGAAGCGCAACAGCGCCTGGATTATCAGCCGACTTGCCCAACGTGAGCAACGTCAGGCGACAGCGCGAGAGCCGCTCAGCCCCTCGTCCATCATTGCACTTTGGGGCAAGCCCATCACGGTACAGGACGCACTCGATCACAACTTTGCATCGCCCGCACCGCGACCCAAGCAGGCCACCTTCGCAAGTTTTATGGGTACCGACGAATCGGACGAAAGCCCACAGGCCAAGCGGCGCGCAATCCTCGACGGCCTAACGTCCGACGAGCTCCAAGCCCGCATCGACCAGCTCTACGCGTCCGAGGTCACCGCAGCGCTACGCGACATCGTGCACGCGTACGAAATCGCAATGGGCGTCACCGTGGCCCGCGTCTCCGTGCGCAGCATGAAAACGCGTTGGGGCTCCTGCACGCCCAAATCCGGCGCCATTCGCATCGCGCGCGAGCTCGCCGCCTACCCCGTCGAATGCCTCGACATGGTTGTCGCCCACGAGCTCGTCCATCTGCTCGAGCCGAGCCACAATCAGCGCTTTCACGCCCTGCTCGACACGTACTGTCCCAACAATAGAGCACTGTCTCAGCGGCTCAAGCAGCCACCCCTCAACAAGCTCTAGCGTCGACTAGCGCACGCGCTCGATCTCGACGCCGCAGCTTGCCAGGGGCAGGCCAACAGGAGCCCACGGCTTATCGAGCTTTATGCGCACACCAAGCAGCGAGGGATAACGGCGCAGCAGCATCTGGGCTGTCCCCTCGGCTGCCGCCTCGATGAGCTTAAACGTATGCTCGCGCAGATAGCCATCGACATCGTGGCACACCGAGCCGTAGTCAATCGAGGCGTCCAGGTTATCGTGCTCCCCCGCCGCGCGCAGGTCGGCATAGAGCACCAGAGAAACGATGAACTTCTGACCCAGCGCGTTCTCCTCGGGATACACGCCATGGTTGGCAAAAACCTCCAGGCCGTCAATGACAATACGATCGGCATGGCGCAAGTCGTCATAGCTCACGTGGGGCACCGCCGTTGCGGTGGATATTTCGCCCCTTCCACGGCGGGCGAGCTCGGCGCCTTCAGTCTTGGTTGCACTCTCGGGCAGCTTCTTGTTACTCATCGCGATCGTCTCCTTCGTTTAGAACCCCGACCGCGCAAACTAACTACACGCGAATCGACAGGTTCTTTTTATCATCGCTCCAGTTGCAAGCATTGCGCGCGGGGCATGCAAAGCAGGCGCGCGACGCTTTGTCGGCTGCATAGAGCAGACGCTCAAGCGGTTGGCTGTTCACGCGCAGCTTTCGATGGCCCAAAATGGCCGTCTTAATGGCTGCGGCATCGGCCGGCTCAAACGCCACATCATCGGGCATGCCGCCGAGAATCGCATCAGCGACGCGTTCGCTTGCAACATCATGGGATATACCCGATTCGTACTGTTCATCTTTGCCGATATCGTGAAGAAGTGCCGTGGCGTAGATGACCTCGCGGTCAAATTCGAGCTGTTCCTCGAGATTCTTGATCCACATAATGCGAGCGACATCGAGCAGATGGTCAATACCGTGGCGGCAGAAAATGCGTCCCGATTCCAACTGCGCAATGTTACCCAGGTGCCGCCGGAACAGCCCGTTGGCACAAATGTAATCAATGCGAGGCATAGCACCAAAAGGGGCCAGGCCCGAAGCCATAAAGCCGCGACGCGACGTCCCCTCATCGGTCTTCGATGTAAAGTCGTTGACGACCCTCATGTTAACGGCCCAGCATCCTAAAGAACCGCTCCTCGAGCGCGGGATCGGTCTCAAAGACGCCGCGGCGAGCGAGCGTCACGGTCTTGGTGCCGGGCTTTTGCACGCCGCGCATGGTCATGCACATATGCTCAGCCTCCATGAGCACAATCGCTCCCTGGGGAGCGAGATAATCCATGAGGGCGTCGGCAACCTGCGCACACAGCTGCTCCTGCAGCTGCAGACGACGGGCATAGACCTCAACCGTGCGAGCGAGCTTAGACAGACCCGCCACGCGACCGTTAGGGATATAGCCGATCGCAGCCTTGCCATAAAACGGCAGCAGATGATGCTCGCACAGCGAGTAAAACGTGATGTCGCGCTCGATAACCAAATCGTTCGAAGCGACGGCAAAGGTTTTGGACAGGTGCTCCTCGGCACTCTGCTCCATACCGCCGGCGATCTCGCCATACATACGGGCAACGCGCGCCGGGGTCTCCAGCAGGCCCTCACGAGTTGGGTCCTCGCCTATGCCCTCAAGCAACAGCTTAATGGCGGCCTCGACTTTTTCCTGATCGACCATCTGGGCCTCACTTTTCCGATTTCACGTTCGCGCTATGGTACCACGCCCTTCGGCATCGACCACAAGCTACATAGTATGGGTCGAATAGACCGGATCATCACGCCAAAGTTCAACCGCATCACAAAGCGCAACGCCCTCGCGCTCAGCACGGTCGCGCGTGGCGTTCATATCGATCACGCGCTGGTTACTCGAGCCCCTAAAACGCAATGAGATATCGTACAGATCCTGAACAAACGGGCCGTCCACCAACATATCGAGGCAGGCAAGGATACGGTCCGTGACTTCGGTATGGTGACGACCGCCCGGCATAAGTTCCTCGAGCACGTCGCCAGTAAAACACCAAATGGTCTTTCCTGACCCCGCAGGATAAGCGGCACGAACACGCTCGACAAACTCAACGAGCCCCGCCTGATTCTCAGGTTCCATAGGCTCGCCGCCCAGAATCGTCAGGCCGTCAATAAAGGGATGGTCGAGGCTCTCGATAATCTTGTCCTCGACGGCACGATCGAACAGCTCGCCCGCAGCAAAGTCCCACGCGACAGAGTTAAAGCAGTTCTTGCACCCACGACGGCACCCGCTCACAAACAGAGAAGTACGAACGCCTTCCCCATCAGCAATGTCGAAATACTTAATGTTCGCGTAGTTCATAGGTAACTCTCCCGGGAGGCCGGGACATATCATCCCGTCCTCAAACATTCTCGGCCTTCGGCCTGCGAAACTGCGGGCGGGACGATATGTCCCGGCCTCATGCAAAGGGTAACTCAATGAACGAAGCGAACATCGAGTATAGGGTTCGAGGTCCAATAAATACTCAGCTGCAGCTCAGCCGCCATTGCAAGCAGATCGTCATTGCAGCTCAACTCATTTCCGCTAAGAACTTCGAGGAGCGAGCAGACCGCAAGCCGCATCTCAGCTACATCACCTAGGCTGTCCCGCAGCGAGGCCCCGCGCCAAGGTGCGGTAAGGGTGAGG
>CAUGNQ010000051.1 GCA_959600835.1 uncultured Collinsella sp.
CGTAACCGGCCGACGCTGCGCGGGCCGCATTTGGACAATCTGACGTTCAACTTCAAGGGCGCGACCAGAAGGTCAGCGCCCTTTCGTTTCATGTCACCTTGTCTCAAATGCGACCCGCTCGCTGTCCGTCCTCTACCTGCGGCGTTGCCTTGCTCCGGATGCGGCACTTGGGGACGTTCCTTTTGTGCCGGTACCTGGGGACACTCCTTGCCGAATGTGGGCGCCGTCGGTTGCTACGCGACGGTGATGGCGACCTGGGCGTAGCGGCTGCAGGGGCGCTCGGCGCGTGTCTGCACGGTGAGGGTGAGCACGAAACGGTCGCCAGGCAGTGCGTCGGTGGGCACGACAAAAGTGGTGTCCACTGTGCATTCTTGCCACAGCGACAGGTCTTGGGCGCCCGCATAGCTCGACGGGCCCACGGCGACATCCCAATGCGCATCGAAGCCCTTGTCGTCGGGGTCGACGATGGTCGCTGCAAGGGCGACGCGTTCGCCGGCTACGGCGCTGCGATCGGCCGCAACTTCGACAACATGCGCCGGATGCGAGCAGGCTGCCGGATCATGGGCACACCATTGCGCGCGGGCGGCAAAGTCTTCCTGATAGGCGCGCAGGTAGGGATTGGGATTACCGTCTGCGGGCGTGCCGAGGGCGGCAAAATCGGCGGGCGCTTCCGTATCGGGATGTCCATCAACAAACATGCGGCCGAGCAGCGTATCGAAGCCGCGGTCATCGATACCGCGCAGGCCAAACGGCAGCAGCGGGATATAGGTCATACTGTCGCCTTCGGCCATAAAATCGCCGCGCTCAAACTGCATTGCGGGCACGCCTTCCAGGCCCCAATCCAGACGGGCATGCTTGCCAAACTGAAAGCGCTCGGGCTCGTTTTCGTAGATCTTGCCATCACCATAGAGCATATAGCGCGCCATGAGGGGGCCGTTTCCCTGCGTGAGATTCTGCTCGGGCCAAGGAGCCTTAAACAGTGGCAGCGTATCGGGCTGAGCTATTTTGGCGTTGACATAGCTGCCATACTTATGGGGCACACACCAAAAGACGAGCTCGGGAAAGAGCTCGCGTCCATGGTCGAGCCATGAGTTGTCCTGGCCTACGCCATTGGCAACCCCCATCACGCGCACCTTCTGATAGATCCGCTGCCGCACGGCGGGCCACTCGGGTGTGTTCTGCCATTGTTCGGCGATGGACATGAGGGCGCGAACGATAGTGTTCATACCGCCCCAGCTGAGCAGCCACAGCGTGCGGGGGTCGTCATCCAAAATTGCCTGCGCAATTACGCGAGACCCCTCGGTTTCCTCAACCACATCACCCTCAAAGGCAACATTTCCCACAAAGGTGCGCTCGATCATCTGGGCAGGCGTGGGAAATGGCGGTTCACCGGCAGCGTCCGCATTCGCCTGCAACTGCGGCCAAGCCTGGGCATATTCATTACTCCAGAGGCTCTCAATCCAATGCTCGGGAAACGGCCGATACTCACGAAGCTCCCCAGCCAGCGGATCAGGCTCATGAGGTACAACAGCCCACTCATAAGAGCGACGCCCTTTGGTCCGCCAATGCGAATTCACCTCACCGAGCGTATGAACCCCATCCCCAAGAAAGTGATACTGCGAAGCCGTGTACACCACAGCCTGCACATCGAGCACATTGAGATACAGAGCCAAATGAACCAGAGAGTTCATATCATCGACTTCCATATCGGTGGTGACAATCACCCGAGTCAAATTCTGAGACATAGGAACAACTCCAACCAAGATTTTTTTCAGCCAGTTACGCGTAAGGCAAGACGGGACCCACGTCCCCATCGCCACCGACCCAGCGGCCCGCCGGAAGCGCCCGGCCAGCGTTTCGAACAACGTTAACTCAGGGTGCCCCGCCCTTTAGTTTTGTGAACATTCCGCAGCGCGGGCCCGTTTATCCGATGCTCCGAAGGAGCAGGATGAACGGGCCCATGCGCGAGGACGTTCACAAAACTAAAGGGCGGGGCACCCGATGGAATGGTTACCTCGAAACCCTGGCCGACCACTCCCAGCAGCCCACCGGCTCGCCGTCGATGAGTACGTTGCCCCCGTCGAAGTCTTGATAACACAGGTCGTTGAACTGGTGGATCCACACGCCGTGGTTGAATATCTTTTTGGCCGAGCCGTCGGCCTCGCGGTACACGCCGGTCAGGTCCTCGACATGGCTAAAGTAGGTGAGGTGCACGTTGGCGCCGGCATCACGCAGGCGCGCCGTGAGCGGCAGCACCGTCTGCTGCGGGCACACGAGCTCGTCGCCCTTGGAGTGCGTAAACCACAACGGCGTCTTGGAGAGTGCGGCCACGTCCTCGTCCGTGGCGTTGTACCACGGCGCGCAGCAGGGAAGGCCCGCGGCGAAGAAATCGGGGTAGTCGGCGCACAGGCGCAGGGTCATAAAGCCGCCGTTGGAAAGGCCGGCGACCACGATGCGATCGGTGTCGATGCGGTCGGCATGCTCGGCGACAAACTCGTCGATGAGCGCCTTGAGCACGGGGGAGTAGATGCTCTGGTTGGAGCGGCCGAGTTGCTCGATGCTGTTGTCCATCCAAAAGGTGGGCGACTGTGGCACGAGCACCCAGGCAAAGCCGCCAAAGTAGCGCTGGATCTGCTTTTGCGAGAGCGCTGTCACGCGGTTGCCGGTGTAGGCACGCGTCGCGCCCTCGCCCTGCGTGGCGCCCTTGCCCTCGCCGGCGCCGTGCAGGTACACGACCAGCGGCGCCTTCTCGACGGCGGGGGTGTCCTTGGGCGCAAACGGGTTGAAGAGCGCGGAGTCAGCGGGCTCAAAGCTCGGCTCAAAATAGCCGTACTCGAGCGCGATGCCGTCGACGGGCGTCTGCTGCACGGCGTTATGCCAGCCCTTGAGCGCGGGGCAGATGTCGCCGCGGCTGCGATCGAAGACGAGGCCCGCGGTGGGGTCGTCGCCGTCTTCGCCCGGGAGCGCCACAAGCTGCGTCACGCGCAGGTGGTTCTCTATATAGCGCGAACCCAGCACGCCACCCTCGATCTCTTTGGTGAGACGCACCTCGGGCGTCTCGAGCGCTACGTGTGTGCCCTTGGGCAGGCGCTGACCGTTCTCATCACAGGGGTAGGCGGCGAGCACCGGCACGTAGCCCACGGAGGGTGCCGCGTGATCGGCTCCGTGCTCCTTGCGCATCAGGACCTCGCCGGCGCGCTCGTGGCGGGCACAGTAGATATTGAACGTGTGCTCGTTCACGTCGTTGGCGCGCACAGCGCACGGCAGGTCGAGTACCACTTTGTTGATCCAGGGGCCAAAATCGCCCAGCGTGGTGACGGTTGCGTAGGTACACGATTTGAGTTCCATGAGCTACTCCTTTGTGCCGCAAGTACTAAACAAGGGCGGCAATACAGACTAAACATGTTTAGTTTAATGCAGAACTGTAGAATGAGCAGATGAACTCGGTAAACGGTAAAACTGAACACGCAATGAACTACTAAACATATGTTTACTATTAACTAGCAGGACTTTTGTTGATGAGCTAGCTCGTTACAAAGGTGTTTATCAAAATAAAAGCCCACGTAAATAGCCATATATCAATATCGGGTCAAATAGACGATCTTCTACCGTCTAAATACGCTTACCCCCGATTTCCTACCGTTCACCGGACTCCAGACGGCAAAATTGCCACAAATCAGGCACTCCGTGTAAACTAAAGCCCGTAAACGTTCAGTAAACAAATTGTTTACGACAGCGTATCCAAGGGTTCGGCAACCGTAAGGGGTTATAGTCGTCGAGCCAAAGGCGTGCTTACACAAGCGAGTAGGCACACGAAGATATGGGGAGGGGTCCCATGGCAGTAGATAACAAGCAGATTGCCACCGATGTCCTCGAGCTCGTGGGCGGTGCGGAGAATGTTACCGTCGCCACCAACTGCATGACGCGCTTGCGTCTGACGCTCAAGGACAACAGCAAGGCCGACGTGGAGAAGATCAAGAAGGTCAAGGGTGTTCTGGGTTGCCAGTTCGCCGGCAGCCAGCTCCAGGTCATCATCGGCCAGAACGTGCCCAAGGTGCTCACCGAGTTCGTCGCCATCTCCGGCGTCAAGCAGGGTGCCGCCGTTGACGAGAATCTCGATGCTCCCAAGGAGAAGTTCGAGCTCAAGAACCTGCCCAACATCATCCTCGACTATCTGTCGGGCTCCATGACCCAGCTGATTCCGCTGCTCATGGCCGGCGGTCTGTTCCGCACCATCGCGGCCGTCCTTGGTCCCACCATGCTGGGCGTTATTTCGGACACCGACCCGACTTATACGTTCCTCTACACCACACTGTATGAGGCCACGTTTACGTTTATCCCGATCTACCTGGGTTATGCTGCGGCTAAGAAGCTCGGCGCCAGCCCCGTTCTCGGCATGCTTCTCGGCGGTGCCCTTATGGCCCCGTCCGTGGTGAGCGTCGCAACCCAGGAGGGTGGCGGCATCATTTCGGTCTACGGCATCCAGATCGCCGCTGCCAACTATCAGCAGTCCGTCCTGCCGATCATCCTTTCGGTGCCGGTCCTCTACTTCATCGAGAAGTTCTTTAAGAAGGTCATGCCCGACGTGCTCTCCACGGTCTTCACGCCGTTCTGCACCATGATCGTCACCATTCCTATCGCTTTCATCGTCCTCGCTCCGATCGGCAACGAGCTCGGCAGCCTCATCGCCAACATTCTTTTCGGGCTTGCTGACCTTGGCGGCATCGGTATCCTGATCGTGATGGCCATCCTCGGCGCCTTCTGGCAGCTCTTCGTGGTCTGCGGTATGCACATGCCCGTTATCCTGCTCGCTCAGGTGCAGATCATCGCTGCTGGCTACGATCCCTTCGTCTTCGTTTCCACCAACTGCGCTATGGCCGCTGTCTGGGGCTGCGCCTTCGGTGCCTTCCTCAAGATGAAGAACACCGATGAGAAGTCCCTTGCCCTGGGCTACGTCATCTCCGCCATCGCCGGCGGCGTCACCGAGCCCGCGCTCTTCGGTATCCTCATGCGCTTCCGCCGCACCATGCTCGGCATGTTCATCGGCGGTGCCATCGGCGCTGTGTTCTCCGGCCTCATGGGCGTTACCTACTACCTGGCCGGCGGTGCCTCCAACTTCCTGGTCTTCACCAACTACCTGCAGGGTGGCCAGATGAACACCGTCTGGGCTATCGTCGGAATGGCAATCTCCTTTGTCATCGCAGCAGCCGTCGTCTTTGCCACCGGCTTCTCCAAGGAGGAGCTCGCCGAGATGGAGGCCTAGTCGCCCCGGCCTTGGTCTAAATAAGACCCCTACACGACAGGGCCCCGCTTGGCATAAGCCCGGCGGGGCCTTCCTGTAGACTTTTTAGGAGAGACGTAAGGGCCCTGTGCTTCGCGTGCGTTCAATTTGAGCTGAGCAACTGCAGCCGCAGACCCTACTGTGATAATGCGGCAGGCGACTTCTTTACCTCCCTCCTAGCAAGTCTCCCCAAGAGAAAGGTGCCATATGAGCTTGGGAAAACTGACCGTCAATACCCGTGAGGACGGGTTCCTCTGCGACGGCAAACCATTCTTTTGGTTTGCCGATACGTGCTGGAGCGCCTTTACGAGCATCACCGAGGACGATTGGGATTACTACCTCACCCGCCGTGCCGAGCAGGGCATGAACGTACTGCAGATCAACACCCTTCCGCAGTGGGACCGCTGCCTGCCCGACCTGGGCATTTGGCCCTACGCGAGCGAGGACGGTGTGCACTTTGATTGGAGCGCACCCAACCAGGAGTACTGGGACCGCGCCCGCCGCATGTGCCAGGCAGCCGTGGAGCACGGCATTCGTCCGGCGCTCGTGCTCATGTGGTGCAACTACGTGCCCGGTACCTGGGGCTCCGTGATCGCCGAGCGCCTGGGTGCCGAGGTCATGCCGCGCGAGGAGGTTCGCGCCCACGTTGCCCGCGTCGTCGAGAACCTGGGCGAGTTCGACCCCGTCTACGTGGTGACAGGCGACACCGACTTTAAGACCGACGAGGCTATCGCCTATTACGGGGATGCGCTCGACGAGGTCACCAAGCTGGCTCCCGAGTCCTTGCACACCATGCATATCAACCGTGGCAACCGCGCCCTGCCCGAGCAGTTTGCCGATCGCTTGGACTTCTACATGTTCCAGCCCGGCCACAACTATAGCGGTCAGGAGGAAGCTTGGAAGCTGCCCGAGGATTTTCGCGCGCAGTATCCCAAAAAGCCGATGGTCAATTCCGAGCCCTGCTACGAGCAAATGGGCGCGAGCCGCAACGTGTACTGGCGTTTTACCGCGCAGGATTGTCGCGCGAGTGTTTGGTCGAGCATTCTGGCCGGTGCCTCGGCGGGCATTACCTACGGTGCGCACGGCGTGTGGAACTGGCAGACCTCTCAGAGCCGTGGCAGCGTCCTTGGCGAGGGCTTTGACATGCCGTTCCGCTGGCAAGAGTGCCTGCAGTTTGCGGGCGTGTGGGACTTTGGCCTGATCGAGCACGTGCTGCGCGGCCTGGGTGCCACGAGCGCGGATGGGGCGGCAGCCGTTGAACCCGCGCAGGAGCTGCTCGACGATGCGCGCGAGGCCATCCGTGTGGCGTGCGTGGGCGAACGCGTGGTGGTCTATCTGCCGAGGACCACGGCCGTCAAGCTCAAACTCGAGGGCGGCACCACCGCCTGGAATGCTGTGGCGTTTGACCTAGAGAACAAGCGCGTGGCAAACCTGCCCGTCAAGGATGCCGATGGCGAGGTTCGCGTGGCCCAGCACCCCTTTGAACACGACGCACTCCTGGTGGTCTCGCCGGTTAAGTAGCGCGTGGCACCAACACAACCAATAGCAAAAAGGCCCGAGTAACGACTACAGAATGAGGGTGGATAATCTCCCGTTTTTTGCCTGTGTACAGGCTCAAAGTGGGAGATTATCCACCCTCGTCATTTAAGTGTCCAAAAATCCTCGCTCGTTTTATTTGAGCCCGGGCAGCTTGGTAAAGGGGAAGGACTGCTCGAGGAACTCGGAGCAGCGGGCGTAATCTTTGGCAAAGTAGCTGCTGTAGAGCGAATCGAGCACGTATTGCACGGCGATGTGGCTGGCGAACTGCGTGATGCGGTGCGTCATGCTCTCGTGGTCGCTCACCGTGAGATAGGCGGCAAAGCCCGGGTGAATCCGGGCGCAATAGGGTGTGCCGATGACGATGACCGGGACATGTCGACTGCTGAGGATCGGCAAGATCCCCTTGAGGTTGGGGGCAAGGCCGCTGTAGGAAATGACGATTGCCACATGATCGGGGCCCGAGGCGAGCGCCGTGCGCACCTGAGCCTCGGCACCGCCGTAGCATGTCGCACTTTTACCGGCGGAAAGCAGGCGATCGCGGAACATTCCCGCCGGATACAGGTTGTGCGAGCCCGTGTAGATGTCCACAGTGCCGGCGCGTAAGACGAGCTTGGCGGCGTAGTCGAGCTGTGCCGGGTCGAGGAGCTCCTGTGTTTCGGCCAATGTTGTCTGGTAGAGCCCCTCCATGCGTTCCATCACCTGCGCAGGGGTGGAGGCGGCATCAAAGGGAAAGTTGATATCCACCTCGGGGGCGGAGTCTGCGCGCGAGGCTGCGCGCATCAGCTCGACCTTGAGTTCTTTGAAGCCCTCGAGGCCGAGCTTTTTGCAAAAGCGGTGGATGCTCGCAACGGAGACATTGGCCTGGCGCGCAAATTCCTTAATGGAGAGCCCGCGGACGTCCTCGCCCATGGCAAGAACCGTCTGCCCGAGCTGCTGCTCGGTGGGGGTGAGCTCCTTGCCTTGGGTGATTTTACGCTTGATGTCCATATGACTCCTATGCGTTCGTATCGCGATGTATCAATCATAGCGGTAAACAAAACGCCCGGCTTGGCTGGGGAGAGCAAGCCGGGCGTCCCGTAAGGGGCCGTTACCCGAGCACGCACACGGGGCCGAGCAGGCCGCTGGGCTCGGAGGGTTCGGTGAGGGCGAAGATGTCGGGGATGGCGTGGTCGAGGGTATTGATCACATCGATCGTGAGCGTGTGCTCGCCGGCGGCAAGGGTGCCGAGCTCAAAGCGGTAGGGCGGACAGATGCGGCATCCCAGGTCCACATCGTCAAGCATGACCGTGGCGGTCTCAAAGACCTCCCCCAGGTCGAGCGCAGCGTCGGCGAGGTTCTCAGCAACGGCAAAGCTTGCCTGGTAGCGGAAGGTGCCCGCTTTGTCGGGGAATTCGGCGCAGGAAAGATCGTGCAGGTCGCCAAGCTCGACGGCCTCGCCAAAGACCAGGCGCGTGGCATCGGTTCCGGGCGCGGCAAAGGAGACGTTCCAGGGGCCGTCAACGCGCGTGACCTCACGCTCGGCATCGGAGCCTCCGCGCTCGGCGGCAGCGGGCGCCTCGGCCTCGAGCACCACAATGCAGCTCTCGTAGGGCGCGAGCTCAAGCGTGCCGTCAAAGGCGACGGGTGCGCTGCCGTTGAGCAAATCGAGGCGCACGCCGTGCACGGGCGCGCCGTCTGCGAACTCAACATGCGTGTGAATGCCCTGCTTGGGATGCTCGTTTACCAGCATGAGGTAGCTCTCGCCGGCGCGGTCGTAGCGAAGCGCGCGTAGCCACGGCTGCGGATCGGTGCACGCCACGGTCTGCATGCCGGCTGCGGCGAGCACGCCCGCAAGCTCGGAGGTGGCAACAACGCACACGCCTGCAAGCTCACTGGCTTCCACGGGGGCAAAGCCCGCGCGGCCGGCAGCTTCGCCGTCATAGCGCTTGCTCGGCAGCTTATCCAGGGCATATACGCCAACGCCTGCGGCCGCAGCGCGCGCGGCAAAGTTGAGTACGGCCCCGCCGGCATATTCGGCGCCGGGCATCACCAGACAGCGGTACGCCTGGCCGTTCACGCTAAAGCCGCTACCGTTTGCGGCGACTTCCACGGAGTAGCGCTCGGCATCTTCAAATGCCTCGGCCGGCACGATATCGAAATCGATCTGCGCGCGCACAAGCTCGGCGGCGGCATGCTGCATAAACGAGGCCTCGCCTGCCCACTCGGCATCGGCGTGGTACAGAAGCGCCACCGGCGTGGCGGCCCGCCCGCCCGAAAGCAGGCTCGAGGTGCGGTTCATGTAGCTCATGAGCTTGCCAAAGTGCGCAAACTGGGGGTTCTGACCGTGCGCGTAAAAGTGCGGCGGGCAGTCGAAGTCGGGGAAGGCGGCCATGCTAAAGGCGTGCGGCACAAACCAGTTGACGCCGCGCACCATAACGTGGTCGGCGATCCATTTCATCTCGCGCAGGCCCTCGTGCCAGCCAAAAGCGCCAAACACCTCGGCCATGCAGCGGCCCTGCTTTTTGGGGTCGAGATGCGCTGCCGAGGAGCCCAGCTTGGGCAGCACGTAGTTGTAGAATTCCAAGTCCCACACGCCGCGGCCGTAGGAGTGGAGTCCCTGGTCCATGCCGGGGATGAGCTGGTTGATCACGATGTCCACGCCCGCCATGTCCTGGCCGCCCACGGCGCGGAAGTAGTGGCCGGCGCCCACACCCAGGCGCGCGTGGCAGTCCTTGTCCTCGATCACGTGGCCGATATACTGCACGCCGTGCGCGCGGCACCAGTCGCCGAGCTGGTCGCAGAAGCACTCCTTGTAGAGCGTGCTCGCAATGTCCATGTACACGTGGCGCACGTGCGCGCCGGCGTCCTTGCGATCCCACAGATGCGGGAGCTCGTCCAGGTAGCGCTCGCCCAGCGCCGCGCACAGGCGGCGCTCGAGCTCAGCCGACCAGGGCAGGGGCGCGGTGGCCTTACCGATGAGTGTGTCGGAGATGCCGTCGGCGCCGGTGACGCCCTTCTCGTTGGCAAAGCCGGGTTCATCGGAGAAAAAGCCCAGGATGGTCTTGCCAAACTCATCGCCCAGATGCGCAAAGTGCGGCTCGTACACGGCATCGATGAGCTGCGCCACCGAGGCGCGGTCGACCATGTTGATGTAGTCCTCGTTGTAGGAGGTCTTGCCGCTCGTGAACATCACGCACACCTGCGTAATGCCGGCCGGCGCATCAAAGACCAAGCGGCAGGGCGTGTCGTGCTCGTCCTCAATCACGTGGTGCTCGACCTCGACGGTGCGCCCTGCCTGCATAAACGTAACGCCATAGAAGCGCTCCGTCTTGTCGAACATGTTAGTGAGCACGATGCTCGCCTGCGGCGTGGGGCCCACCACGTCGATGGTGCGGTGGGTGAGAACGACCTTGCGGAGCTCGGGCGCCGTCTCCTTGACGGCGCCGTTGGCGTATCCGGTGGGAAAGTGTGCGTCGTCCAAGATCCAGATCTTGAGGCCCAGCTGCTTGCACGTGTCGATCACAAAGCGCAGGTCGCGCCACCAGCCCTCACCGCAAAAATCGGGATGCGGACGGCTCTCGAGGCAGATCTCGTGGATATCGGCGCCGGCAATCTTTTCCAAATACTCGGCAATGGTCTGTTGGTCCTCGCCCTTCATCCACAAAAACGGGAGCACGTGGTTGTCGTAGGCACCGTTGAGCACCTGCTGGTAGTACGCGGTCATGGATCCTCCTTGCAAGCCGATGGTGGGCAGCGTATGTTGCATGACTCCATTCTGGCGTGCGGGCGATGGCGTGCTAATATCCAAATCACGACAGAATATGACCGAATCAACGATTGGCGGGGCCATGGAGATCTTGGAGCTCGAGCGCCGGCTGAGCGAGCTGAGCACCAGCGAGAGGCGATATAGGGACGAGGCTCCCTTTGACTGGTCGATCATGACCGAACGCGTTGAGGTCGATGGACGGTCGGTGCGAAAGATCGGGCAGATCGGGGCGGAATATGCTCAGGCCGGAATGCCAGCTGGCCTGATGATTAGGAGAAACTCGCGCTTTAACGCGGTACCCGAGCACGTGCACGACTACGTTGAGATCGGCTATGTGTACCGGGGGCGCTGTCCGCAGACGGTTGCGGGGGAGAAGCTCGTGCTCGAGCGCAACGAGGTGTTGCTGCTCGACGCCGCCTGCCCGCATGCGGTGGCGGCGCTCGGCGAGGATGACATCATGCTGAGTATGACCGTTTCACGTACCTTTTTGCAGCGCAGCCTCGAGGCGAGCCTCTCGCGCGAGAGTACGGTATCGCGGTTTTTGTTCAACGCGCTCAACAGCGAGACCGACCATCGCGGGCACGTGCGCTTTCGCTGCGGGGAGAGCCGGCGCGTGCGACGCTACATGCAGGAGATGCTCTGCGAACACTACGAGCCAAGCCTCAACAGTGCCGAGATCGTTCTGCGCCTGTTTCAGCTTCTGTTGGCCGAGCTCATGGATTGCTACGAGCACGAGCTCGTGCGCGGCGCGGCGGCGGGGCGCGATGAGTCGGGGCGCGCGGCCTCGCTCGTGGCAGGGATGCTCGGCTACATCGAGCGCTCGTTTGCCGCCTGCTCGCTCGAGGAGATGGCGGCACGCTTTCATGTGAGCCCTAACTACGCGTCGGCGCTGCTCAGGCAGCATGTGGGAAAGACCTACCGACAGCTGGTCCAGGAGCGCAGGCTCGCGCGTGCCGCGGAGCTCTTGCGCGCGGGTGCCACGGCCGAGGCGGCGGCGCGTGCCGTTGGCTACGAGAACATGAGCTTTTTCTATCGCAAGTTCCGCGCCGCCTACGGCTGCACGCCGGCAACATACCGTGGATGAGCAAGGCGGGACGGGCTTTTAGCTATCGATATGCCACATCTAAATAGGTCGTTTCGTTTCATCCACCCGGGTTGGAGGGTGGCCGGCAGGTCGATTTTTGCCTCGTCTAGGCCTCGGTATCAAAAAGTGTCAGCCGGCGGACGCGCTGGGGCGAAAAGAAGTGTCCAATGCGCCGCCTCCGCGCCTTGGGCGCCCGGGCGCGCGCGATACTCGGTTCAGCACATAAAACCCGTTGCGAGGAGGCACATATGGGATTTCCCGAGGGATTCTTTTGGGGCGGCGCCACGGCCGCAAACCAGTTTGAGGGCGCATGGAACGTTGACGGCCGCGGCCCCAGCGTAGACGACCACTTCCTGGGCGGCAGCTACAAGGAGCCACGTCAGATTACGCTCGACATCGACCCCAACCGCTTCTACCCCAATCACGACGGTATCGACTTCTACCATCACTACGAGGAGGATATCGCGCTGTTCGCCGAGATGGGCTTCAACATGTTCCGCATGTCCATCTCCTGGAGCCGCATCTTCCCCAACGGCGACGACGCTGAGCCCAACGAGGCTGGCCTCGCCTTCTACGACCGCGTCTTCGACTGCCTACGCGCACACAACATCGAGCCGCTTGTTACGCTTAGCCACTACGAGATGCCCTATGCCCTGGTCGAGAAGTACAACGGTTGGGAGAGCCGCGAGCTTATCGGCTTCTTTGAGCGCTACGCCCAGACCGTGCTCGAGCGCTATCACGACAAGGTGACCTACTGGCTCACCTTCAACGAGATCAACTGTGGCACCCTGGACCTGGGCAACCTCTTTGAGACCAGCATGATTCGCGGCTACGAGGGCCCGGCCTCCGGCGCCCACACCACCCCGCAGCAGCGCTTCCAGGCCCTCCACCACCAGTTTGTGGCGAGCGGCCGTGCCATCCGCTATGCGCACGAGCACTTCCCCAAACTCAAGATGGGCAACATGGACTGCTTTATCCTGTCCTATGCCGCCACGTGCGACCCGGCCGACGTCCTTGCCACCCAGCAGGAGATGAACACCATGAACTGGTACTGCTCCGACGTGCAGGTGCGCGGCAAGTACCCGTTCTACGCCAAGCGCTTCTGGGCCGAGAACGGCATCGAGCTTAACATCGCCGACGGAGACCTGCAGGACATCGCCGACGGCAAGGTCGACTTCTACACCTTTAGCTACTACATGTCGGGCACCGTGGGCACCCACAAGGACCACGAGACGACCGAGGGCAACATGACCTTTGGCGGCAAGAACCCCTACCTCGAGAGCACCGACTGGGGTTGGCAGATTGACCCGACGGGCCTGCGTATCGCCCTCAACGAGATCTACGCCCGCTACGAGATTCCGCTGATGGTGGTCGAGAACGGCATGGGCGCCTACGACGAGGTGGAGGAGGACGGCTCCATTCACGACCCGTACCGCATCGCCTACCTCCAGAGCCATGTCAAAGCCATGGGCGAGGCCATCGAGGACGGCGTCGACCTGATCGCCTATACCTGGTGGGGTCCCATCGACCTGGTCTCGGCCGGCACCGGCGAGATGCGCAAGCGCTACGGCTTTATCCACGTCGATAAGTACGATGACGGCACCGGCACCTACGAGCGCCGCTGCAAGGACAGCTTCTTCGCCTACCAGAAGATTATCAAGTCCAACGGTACCGAGGGCCTGGCTTAATCGACAAGATGAGTGCCACCGGGGAAAAGCCTTGGGACGGGCTCGTGATTCGAGTCCCCACCTTAGCATTTGAACCATTTGGCACTATAATCACCATAGGCATGCGCATAACGTTGCGCTTAATCAAGAGGAGAAAATGTATGGGTCTGTTTGACATGTTCAAGAAGAAGGCTGAGCCCGCGGCTGCCGCTGCTCCGGCCTCCATCTCTGCTTCTGCCGGCGCCGACGTGCTGTGCTCGCCCGTCAAGGGCAAGGTCATCAAGATGGCCGACGTGCCCGATCCCGTCTTTGGTGGCGAGGTTCTGGGCAAGGGCTGCGCCGTGTGGCCCGAGGACGACCTGGTCTACGCTCCCTGCGACGGCAAGGTGACCGTCACCATGGGTCACGCCGTGGGCCTGCAGTCCGATAGCGGCATCGAGGTTCTGGTGCACGTTGGCGTTGATACCGTCAACATGAACGGCGACGGCTTCGAGGGCTTCGTCAAGGCTGACGATGTCGTTAAGGCTGGCCAGCCCATGCTCAAGATCGACCGCGCCAAGATCGCCGCTGCCGGCTACAAGGACTGCGTCGTCGTGGCCGTGTCCAACACCGCTGAGTTCGCCGACGTCGAGCTCGCCGTCGAGGCTGACTCCGCTGTCGCCGCCGGCGATGCCATCGTCAAGGTCGTCCGCAAGTAAGCTGCGGCATCCAAAGGGTGTGCAAGGGTGGTCGGGTTATCCGGCCGCCCTTTTTTATTACAATGCGGCGGAACGTTTTATTGCGCGTTGGGCGGACCGGTAAACCGTTCGGACGTTAAATCGAGCCGACTGCGATTTTGCTTTGCCGGAGGTGTTCGTTAGCGGCTAGTATGGCCTTATTGTTACGACGTGCACCGTGTTAGGAAGCGCGGTGCCGCTTGTTGGGAGGAATGTCATGAAGAAGAAGCTGCTGCTTGCGCCCCTGATGGCTGTTCTGGTCGCATGCGTGGTTGTGCTTTCCGGCTGCGGAGGCCCTTCGGTTGAGGAGCTCATCACCGATGATCTTACGACGCAGTTTGACGAGGTCAAGAACGGCGGCGACGACTTCCTCGCCGGCCTGGAAGAGGCCTCGGGCGACGAGTTTGAGCAGCTGGGCATCGATCCCAAGGAGTACGCCAAGAGCTATCTCGAGGGCTTTGACTACAAGATCGGCGACGTGACGGTCGACGAGGACAAGGGTACCGCAACTGCCGAGGTCACCATTACCTGCAAGTCCATGAACCAGATCGTTGAGGATTTTGCCACCCAGTACCAGGAGAAGGTCGCCGCGCTCGATTCGATGCCTTCCGATGACGAGCTGTACAAGATGGCCGGTCAGGTCATGGTCGACGTGACCAAGGCCGCTAAGACCAAGGACACCAAGGTTACCTTCAAGTACACCGCCAATGACGATGGCGAGTGGTCTGCTGACGATTCCGCAACCACCGAGATGATGAATGCGATGATGAGCTAGGGGAGTTACGCGGTAGTTCGTTACGGCGTTTTACCAAACGCCGTAACTGCCCGACGCTGCGCGGGCACCAGAGC
>CAUGNQ010000052.1 GCA_959600835.1 uncultured Collinsella sp.
ATTTATCGATGGCCTATTTCAGACTGTAATGGGCGGACACCAGCTACGGTGCCCGCCCCCCCTGTATTTGATATGCTCGGTATGATTATCCCTCACAAACAATCAGAGAAATCTCGACCGCAATCGGTCGACAGTAAAGCAAATGGCAACAACGCTTGCTACGTTTATGAGACAGTCAATTAAAATCGAAATGCATTGACCATTCCCCAACGGGGTCACGCCGCAAATCCACATGAGCATCGAGGCTGGAAGCGGAAGCATGGAATTGGCCCCGATCTGTATGTAGATCGCTACGACGTTGACAAGCAGCAGCATGCCAATCGGACCGAAGCCGGCCCCAAAATAGGAAACAGCGATCACGCAAGAGACCACATATGCAAGACAGACGGCACTCGCCAGAAGAAGTCGATAGCAAAATACATGCAGGTTGAAATACTGCTGAGCATCCGAAACGATTGCGCAGTTAAGACAGTACAAAACGACACTCGACAGGACAAACGCGCCCAAAAGGGCAAAAGAAGATAGCACCACTCGCGCAACGATAGCGCACACACGCTTCCCTCCCCGAGCCTCCGACAACCCCCACGGTTCCTCGACAAAGCCCGAACTGACAAAGCGCGGCACAATGCAAGCCGCGATGAACGGAAAGAACAATGCATGGGCCAACGGGGCTACGTTGAACAGCAGACCGCGAAAAACCTCTGCATTGCCAAATAGAAGGACATCCTCCGCCGATAGCCGAAGCGTCGGGTCTGGGAAAAAACCCAAGAAACTGTTCTCACGGAGGCTACAGAACCACATCGGGAAAGAATTAAGCTGCAATATCACCATGTACGCATAAATTACCAGGATTAAGGCGTACGCCCATTTGCTCACATGCTTCAATTCTGACTGGAGAAGTCTTTTAATCTGACGAGCCATTGAGCACACCCCCAGCGCGAAAGCTCAAGAGAGCGTAAATCAATACCGATAGACAGCTGGCTGCCACGCCATATCCCAGAAGCGTCAGCTGCCCCATATCGCTATACCCAAGGGCACATCCGACTCCAAGGTACGGCCCCGGAAGGAAGAAGATCCATCGCAAGGATGGTATAGGTGCCTGAAGGAAGGCTCCGTAGAGCGTCAAGCTCATGACAAATCCGACTATCACCACGGCCCCACTCAATACAGCGCTGCCCGTTATCCGATAGATGGTCACCGTCTCCAGCGCAACCGATATCACCAATACGGCGTTGACTATCATTGCAGGCAAAAATACAGTTAGTATGTTGTGCGAGTAGTTATGCCCTCCACGTATTATGGCTATTGCAAAAAGAAGAAGGCAAAGCGCGCTATACGCTGCGCCAATTATTAAAGCAGACGAAAATGCATGGGCTAGAGCCCCATAAAAGCGGTTGAGACCTCTTGCCGAAGAAATTCGGTGCCCCTCTTTATAGCCATGCTCCTGTAAAAGCACCAAACAAACGATGAGTGGAACGAACAGGGATGTACCGGCAAAAGCGCTGCGCGCAAGGGACTCATCAGGCGCAGAAGGATCGATTGCATTCCAGAGGAAACCAATATCCTCCCCACAAACGCCATAGCCAAAGGCGAGCAACGTTGTTCCGTTTTTTAGAAAGATGCCGAAGAGAAGGCCGAACGCCAGCATAAGCGCAAGACCAAACTTCGCCGGAAATATCCTGTGCAAACGCATCATATCTGCCTTTATGGGATGGATCGCCCGCTTCATAGCGAGACCGCCTTCATCAAGCGCCTGTAATACTCTTTTAGGGATGGCGCCTCATCCCTTATGACGTCCATCGATTCCTTTTTTAGCAGTTCACCGTCATGAAGAAACAGGCAGCTTGTTGCAACTGATGCCAGCTCATCCAAGTCGTGGCTAGAGATAAGCATGGTTTTGCCCTGCTCCCGATTCAATCGACCGATAAGGGCCCATATACTCTCGATGCCCAACGGATCCAATCCATTTGCCGGCTCATCGAAAATTAGTACGTCGGTGTCGCCCAATAAAGCCGTAGCTATATCCAGTCGCCGTTTCATTCCCAGAGAAAAACTGCTCACGCTCTTTTTCTCATCGACGTCCAGCCCGACTAGGCCCAAGACACGAGGAACCTCACGTTTCTCATCGAGCCCCCATTCCGCACATCGGATCCGAAGATTCTCAGCCGCACTGAGGGATTGGTATGCTCCGCAGGAATCTGGCACATAGCCGACACGCGTCCGCATCAGGCTCAGCTCTTTTTTCGACTTGCCTCCAAAGAGCTCCACGCTCCCCGACGATGGCTCACAGAGGCCCAATACGATTTTAATAAGCGTGCTTTTGCCCGCCCCGTTTGCACCAACAAGGGCGCAGAGCTCAGACTGATGTACCTCGAAGGAAACGTCATGCAAAACGCGGCGCCTCCCATAGCGCTTTGACACCCTTGATAGCCTTATCGTTGATGCGTTCATTGGCCTCCCGTTCCGCTTGATAGCAAAACCGCTCATATCGTTCCTTCTTTACTTTATCGTTTTCAATAGTTATTATTGTTTTTCGATAACTCATATTTGTCAAGATAATCTAAAAGAAAGAACCCGTGTTAGACACGGGTCCCTTCACGCTGATATTTCGTTTTAGTTGTTCGCCTTAAGCTACTCGTCGCTCAAATCGACAGCAAAGACTGATGTCGGAAGCGACGCCTCATTGCCTCCGCCGTCCCGCATCTGCCTCACAACGTTTTTTGCACGCTCAACAATAAGCTCCTCAAGCTCTTTCTCACTCACGCGCTGAATAATATCTCCCGGTTGACAATCAAGCTCATCACAGATATCGAGGAGCGTCTTTAGGCGAATAGCTTTTATCTTTCCGTTTCTAAGCTTTGAAATATTAGCCGGAGTATGCCCCGTCGCCCGAATCAGATCAGAACTGGTCTTTCCGGTCTTAAGCAGCTGCGTCTCAAGCTCGATAATGAGATAGCTCATGCTTCCTCCTACACAAGCTCGTCAGACTGCTCCTGGAGCAGCGAGGCATAACTCCAGATCGCCGAGATAAACAAACAGACAACCGCGCCGATAAGCGACCCCGCATCAAAGGCAATGCCTTGGCAAATCTCAATAACGAAGGAATGAGGCACGATGTAAAGCTCCAGTCCGCCAATGGTGAGATTGACCGATCCATAGGCACCAACAAGCGAAACCGCGGCGTTAGCAGCAAAGGCAAGCGCGAGAACACGGATAAGCCGTACATGCGTCTTGGTAAAGGGCGAGACGCCCCGCGAGATGTTACGGCTGATCCCGCACAAAACGACAAGCGAAATACCCACGACGAGTGCCAGGCACAGTCCGCTTGGGATAACGATGCACCCGCCATTGAGAAGCGTCACGACACCAAAAGAATCAACAGAAGCACCGTTTGCAACCGCATACCAGATCACGTAAACAACCAACGCGGCAAAAGCGACGAGCATTCCCGCAAAAACGGCTGCCATGCAAAAACCAAGCTTCCTGATATTTTCGCCCGCCTTGGCCATACGCTGAACGCTGTTGGACATACACTCACCCTCATCGACTCTATCGTTATTCGAACAGTTTATCGAACAACGATATGGATTGCATGCGGAAAGCCCCGCCAGTGCGCATGGGCCATTCACTAATCAGAAGGGGTGAGAGTGGATTTTTGGACATGTATCGAACGAGCGTGGATAATCTCCCACTTTGAGGCCGCCACCGGGCCTAAAACGGGAGATTATCCACGCTCATAGTCATCAAAGCTCGCAAGCTCTTATTCGGCCGCCTCGCGCAGGGCCGACATCGTTGCCGCATATTGCTGCTGCAGCGCATGCATTCCCTCGCGAGCGCCGTCAACGGCATCGGCGCCGCGCAGCGCCTCGGTCACCACAACTGCCGGCTCGTACAGATTATCGAATCCCAGGTTCTGGCTCACGCCCTTGAGCGTGTGCGCTGCCATAAACGCACTCTCGGCGTCTCCTGCCGCCATGGCAGCCTCCAGTTTGTCCATGCTCTCGTCATCCAAAAACTTGAGGGCAAAGCGGGCAAGCATCTCATCGCCCATCAGCCGAGCGCAAGCGTCATCATAATTGGCACCGATCTTCTCATACGCCTCACGCATGGAAATCATGGATTAAAACTCCTTTGGTCAAACTAAATCGTGGGAAACGCAACGACGTCGGCGGGGCGTGCCAACGTCTCGGCAATTTGGTCTTGCACCTCGAGCAGGCAATCGAGCAGCAGCGGGTTAAAGGTGCCGCACTTACCGTCCAGGATCATCTGGATCGCCTCCTTGTGCGGGATAGCGTCCTTGTACACACGCACACTCGTCAGAGCATCGTACACGTCAGCCACCGAAACCACCTGCGCGGCGATGGGGATATCGTCGCCCTTGAGGCCATCGGGATAACCCTTGCCGTCCCAGCGCTCGTGATGCCAACGCGCAATCTGGTACGCATATTCCATAAGCGCATTGCCGGCGTGATGGCTACCCAGCTTAAGCAGCATATCGGCGCCGATCGTGGTATGCGTCTTCATGATCTCGAACTCCTCGGGCGTAAGGCGTCCGGGCTTGTTGAGGATCGCATCGTCAATCGACATCTTGCCGATATCGTGCAGCGCCGAAGCCAGGGCGATCGTGGAGCGTTCCTCATTGTCGAGGGAGATCGTGCCGCTACGCTGGACCAGACAGCCAAGCAGCAGCTCGGTCAGCTTTTCGATGTTCGTAACGTGCCTACCGCTCTCGCCGTTGCGAAGCTCCATGACGCCGGCCATGATGTCGATGAGCATGCGACTGTTCTTGACGCGCTCGTTGTACTGCTGGGACAGCAGGTTCGTCAGGCGGCGCTGTTTGGCGTATAGGCGGATGGTGTTGCTTACACGGCGGCGCACGACACGGGAGTCAAACGGGCGGTTGATATAGTCCGAGGCGCCCAGCTCGTACGCGCGCAGAACCATATCATCGGAATCTTCGCTCGAGATCATGATGACAGGCAGATTGTCGATACCCGATCGGCGCGACAGATCGGCCAGTACCTCAAAGCCGCTTATGCCCGGCATGATAATGTCCAGCAGCACGAGCGACAACTCATCGCCATAGCGGTCGACCATGTCGAGCGCCGCACGACCGTTATCGGCCTCGAGGATACAATACTCGTCCTTGAGCATCTCGTTGAGAATGACTCGGTTCATCTCGGAGTCATCGACAATAAGCACCAAAGGCTTTTCGCTTTGGAAGGCCTCGATGGAATCGGCATCGGTCACGACCGTACCGGCTTTTGCCTTAGCGCGGCTCAGTAACTGGACAGCGCGGCCAACGCCCTCATCGACCGTCTCGCCATGAATGCGAACGCCACCAACACATGCCGTCAAGCTCACGTACTCATGGCCCGGAATAATCGTGGAACGAACGGCATCGGACACCTGATGCAGGCGACGGGTGAAGTCATCGGAGGGAATATTGGGCATGACAACCACAAACTTGTCGCAGCCATAGCGCACAAGCTCGTCAGTCGAACGGATTCCGCTGCGCATGGCTGTCGCCACAGCACCGAGCGCAAGGTCGCCGGCATGACGGCCACACGTATCGTTGAAGACCCTAAAATCATCAAGGTCGATCACCGCAACGCCGGCATTCACGCGGGCGCTACGGAGCTTTTCCTCGTAATATCGGCGATTGCGCACATTCGTCAGCACGTCGGTGTAGACAAGGTCCTCTTCTGCGGCCTCTTGCTCATCGATCGGACGCACCATCAGCAAGACGTGAGGCTCGCCCTCGACCTTCAAAGGGCGTAGACGGGCGCGGTACTCAGTGCCATCATTGAGCAGTTGCTCCGACACCTCATCGGAGTCTGCCAAAGCCTCAAGGCTTGACTGACGCAGACAAGGACACCGATCACCGGCGAGCAGGCAGTTAGGCTCACTCTTAATCTGATCGGCCGACAGCAAACGCACCACGGGGTAGGTCTTCGCGACACGGGCGACCTCGGCGGCAGCCTCCTCGTCGGTTAGATTGACCTCGTGATTATTGAGCATATGGGGCCCTTTCGATAGTTTCGCATGGTAGCGGTGGGTTCCAAATGTTACAAGGGTAACACCTTGCCGATGCAGGTAAGCACGTGAATGCTGTTACATTTTTATGACCTGGCAGACGGCGCGATTGAAGCCGCAGACGTGAAGTTTTGAGCACATTTGTTAACACGGCCGAAACGTTTGCGAGTGAAGACTGTTTTGATTTTTACGGCTGCTAGAGCTCCAGAATGCTACGGACAGTCTGGGCAGCCGCTGCCGGGCGATCGCGCAGGCCGTTGTGCGCGCCCGGGATTGTCACGAGGGGGCAATCGAGATATTCGGCAGCCGCTCGCGTACCAGCCTCGCGGGATGTGCCAATCGAGAGCTCGCCCAGGAGCACGGCGGCCACCGTTTTTGACGCGCGAACGCTATCCCAATCGGGAACGCAGGTCATAGCAATCCCGTATTCGTTTGCCATGAAACTGCGGCCGTTGCGCAGGGCATGTTTGGCTTCCGCTTCGGTCGTTCCAGGAGCCTCGGGGTCCAAGTCGCCGAGGGCTCCCAAGAAAAGCCGGAGCGCCCTTGAAACCTTTCCCGCCGCAATCATATCGAGCAAAACCGGAGCTGCGCCCATACCGACGCCTTTGTCCGACACAGCCGGCTCATGCAGAATCGCACGGGCAACGAGATGGGGTTCGGTGCGAAGAAGCTCCAGCGCCACCAACGTACCGGCGCTATGCGCAAGCACATTTGCCGGAGCGCCAACGCGTTCGATCACGGCTTGCAGGTCGGCGGCCTGAGCGGCAAGATCATAGCTGCCGTCTGCCGCATCGCTGCTGCCACCGCAGCCGCGGCGGTCGTAGGCAATTACGCGGTAGTTGCGGCTGAGCTCACAAGCGATACCGTCAAAAAATGTGCCGTCGACACAAGCGCCGTGCACGCACACCAAGGCAGGAGCATCAGGCGACACATCCGGGCCGACATATTCGCGACAGGCGATCGTGGTGCCCGCATTCTCGACCGTAAAATCCATGTTGTGCCCCCGTCATCAATGCTCATCCAGTTGCACGTCAGTGCGGTTGGATAGACCCGCATTGCCTTACACCTTGTTAACAGATTAACTGTACCCGACCTGAGGCTTTTCATGGCACGGCATCATGAGCGACGTGAAAAAACGAAACTTGTAAAGCAAGAGCCCGCGCCTTGCTTTGGAGCCGATGCTATGCTTAGGCACAATTGTCTTGAGGAGCATATGCCTATGTCTACGTTTTTGAATGCCAGCCCCATCTTTGGGCCCGTTCGCAGTCGTCGCCTTGGCCTCTCGCTCGGTGTCAACACGATGCCCGCCAGCGGCAAAATCTGCACGTTCGACTGCATCTACTGCGAGAACGGCCTCAACGCCGAGCGCCCCTGCCACGAGCCGTACAACACAGCTGCCGTGGCACTCGACGCGCTCGAGGCAAAGCTGCGCGAGATGGCAGCCGAGGGCGAGCTGCCCGATGTGATCACGTTTGCCGGCAACGGCGAGCCCACCGCCGCGCCGGAGTTTCCGCAGGCCATCGCCGGTGCCGTCGCACTGCGCGACGAGCTTGCCCCAAACTCCAAGATCGCCGTGCTCTCCAACGGCACACGCGCCGGCCGCCCCGAGGTGCACGACGCGCTCATGATGGTCGACGACAACATTCTTAAGCTCGATACCGTCGACCCGGCGTTTATCCAGCTGCTCGACCAGCCTGTTGGCCCCTACAACGTCGAACACCAGATCGAGACGTTCGCAAGCTTTGACGGTCACGTTATTATCCAGACGATCTTTTTGACCGGCGAGTATCAGGGCAAGCTCATCGACAATACCGGCGAGGAGTATGTTGCCCCCTGGCTCGCGGCGCTTGAGCGCATTCGTCCGCAGGAGGCGACCATCTACACGGTCGCGCGCGAGACACCAGTCGCCGGCCTTGCCAAAGCAGCGCCCGAGGTGCTCGACGCCATTGCCGCGCGCGTCCAAGCCCTCGGCATCCCCTGCCAGGTGAGCTACTAGCAAAACCACGCAGCAGCTAGTGTCAGCCATCCCGCTCCATCAGTTGCGGTGATATAGTTCCTATTTGTGCTGTTAAACCGCTTAAATCGGAACTATATCACCGCAACTTTTATGGACGCGTGGATGGGCTATACTAGCTGCGAACGAAAGGAAGTTAGCCATGTATGACAAAGGACCCGTGCCCAGCCGCAACGACGCTTGCTGGTGCGGCAGCGGCAAAAAATATAAGAAATGCCACAGCGCCTTCGACGAGCGCCTCGAGCGCCTGTGGGAAGAGGGCTGGGAGGTTCTGCCCCGCACGCTCTACAAGACGCCCGCCGATATCGAGGGAATCAAGCGTTCGGCCGCCATCAACGTAGGCGTGCTCGACTACGTGGGCGAGCACATCGCCGCGGGCATGACCACCAACCAGATCGACCAGATGATCTACGACTACACCGTCGAGCACGGTGGCACGCCGGCCGACCTCAACTACGAGGGCTATCCCAAGAGCGTGTGCACCTCGATCAACGACGTGGTCTGCCACGGTATCCCCTGCGATACGGACGTGCTGCACGAGGGCGACATCATCAACGTGGACTGCTCCACGATCTTGGACGGCTACTTTAGCGACTCGAGCCGTATGTTCTGCATCGGCGAAGTCTCGGCCGAGCGCCAGCGCCTGGTCGACGTCACCCGCGCCAGCGTGGAGGCGGGTCTGGCGGCCGTCAAGCCGTGGCTGCCGCTCTCCGTGATGGCCGAGGCCGTGCAAAAGACGGTCGAGGACGCCGGCTTTAGCGTGGTGCGCGAGTACGGCGGACACGGCATCGGTAAGGAGTTCCACGAGGACCCGTTTGTGGGCTTTACCACCGAGGCGCCCGATGTAGACACCATCATGGCTCCGGGCATGGTCTTTACCATCGAGCCCATGGTCAACGCCGGAGCGCCCGACATCAAGATTAGCAAGGGTGACGGTTGGTGCGTGCGCACCAAGGACGGCAGCGATTCGGCCCAGTGCGAGGTACAGCTCGTGGTGACCGAGGACGGCTACGAGCTGCTGAGCTGGTAGCCGTGGATGCGCCGGATGCTGACGGGCACGCTCGTCTAGCATCCGGCGTTTTTGTTTGAACGTTTTGCCTGATAAAACCCGCCAAAATAAACCTGTCCCTTTTTGGCGGGTCAAGCGGAAAGGACTGCTTGTGAACATCTTGGTTTTGCTGCCCGTCAACGACCACCATCGCGCAATTCTTGAGTCGAGCGCTCCGGGCGAGGACTTTATCTACACGAGCGCCGACGCTATCACGCGCGAACAAGTCGCCAACGCCGACGTGATCTTGGGCAACATAGACCCTGCCCTACTTACCGCATGCGAGCACCTCCAGCTGCTGCAACTACAGACCGCGGGCTATGACGATTACTTGGCCGCCGGCACCGTGCCAGCCGACGCCAAACTGTCTTGCTCGGTGGGCGCCTACGGCCAGGCCGTGAGCGAGCACATGTTTGCCATGGTCCTTTCCATGATGAAGCGTCTGCCTGGCTACCAGGACCTGCAGCGCGAACATCGCTGGGAGGATTTAGGTCCGGTCACCTCGCTCAAAAATGCCAATGTGCTGGTGCTGGGCGCGGGCGACATTGGCGGTCACTTCGCCACGCTCTGCCGCAGCATGGGCGCGCACGTCCGCGGCATCAAGCGTCATCCGCTCGTCTACCCCATTGTGTTTGAGGACATGGACGGCATGGACGCCCTGTCCGAGCGCCTAGCCGAGGCCGACATCGTCGCATCCTTTATGCCCAGCACACCCGAGACCCGCGGCCTGGCGAACGCCGAGTTCTTCGCCGCGATGAAGCCGGGCTCCTTCTTTGCCAACGGCGGCCGCGGCGACCTTGTGGGCGCCGACGACATTGTTTCCGCCCTGAAGTAGGGGCAAAGTGCCGGCGCCGCGGTCGACGTCACCGACCCCGAGCCCCTGCCCGCGACAAGCCCGCTGTGGGACGCGCCCAACATGCTCATCACGCCGCACGTCTCCGGCTGGTTCCACCTGGTAGCCACGCTCAACAACGTGGTCGATATCGCCGCCGAGAATCTACGTCATCTTCAGACCGGCGAGACCCTGCGCTGCTGGATCGAGCATTAATTTGTTCCGGCGTTTTACCAAACGCCGGAACCCCTCGACGCTGCGCGCCGCCCAGAGCGACAATTTGTCATTCAAAAGGCAAGGCATGACCAGAAGGTCTATGCCTTGCCTTTTTCATGCCAACTTGTTCGCTCTGGACATCGCTCGCTGACGCTTGCTCAACCTGCGGTGTCTTAACAATTCTGTCCAGCTGTTGGCATTGCGGCATTCGCCCAGATAAAACCTGCCAAAATAAACCTGTCCCTTTTTGGCAGGTTTTAGAGCTCCACGCTTTCGGCTCCGTTGATGGTTAGGTCGCGCTCGTAGAAGGCGGTGAGGGCGCGGATGGCGTACATCACGTCGCGCACGCCGCCGGTCTCGTAGCTCGAGTGCATGGCCAGCTGCGGCAGGCCCACGTCCACGGCGTGCATACTCGCCTGCATGTTCGACAAGTTGCCGAGCGTGGAGCCACCCGCCATATCGCTCTTGTTGGCGAAGGCCTGCGTGGGTACGTCAGCGTCATCGCAGATGGCCTGGAACACCGCGCGACTAAAGGCATCGGTGCAGTAGTGCTGGTTGGCGGCCTCCTTGATGACGATGCCGCCGTTGAGCACAACCTGGTTGCGGGCGTCGCACTTCTCGGCGTGGTTGGGGTGCACGGCATGCGCGTTGTCGCAGCTCACGAGCATCGATGCGGCAAGGGCGCGATGGTACGACTCGTCGTCGAAGCCCAGCGATCCGTTAATGCGGCGCAGCGCGTCGGCCAAGAACGTCGACATGGCGCCCTGCTTGGTCTCGGAGCCAACCTCCTCGTTATCAAAGCAGCAGAAGACCGAAACGTCGTGCGCGTTCTCGGCACCCAAAAATGCCTGCAACGAGGTGTAGGCGCAGGCCAGGTCGTCAAGCTTGGGCGTCGAGATAAACTCGTCGGCCCAGCCCCAAATGCGCGCATCCTGGCGGTTGACCAGGAACAAATCGCGGCCCAGAATCTGCTCGGGCTCAACATCCAGCTCGTCGGCGATCAGGGCGTCAAAGTCGCCCCGCTTAAGGTCACCAGCGCTGATGAGAGGGCACAGGTCGACGGCGCGATTGGGAGCAAAGCCCTCGTTAACGCCGCGGTTCATGTGGATGGCAAGGCTCGGGATAATAGCGACCTCGCGCTCGGTGGCAAGCAGGCGGCTCTCAATACGGTCGCCCTCGCGCACCAGCACGCGGCCCGCGAGTGCCAGCGGACGGTCGAACCAGGTGTAGTCGATCATGCCGCCGTAGGCCTCGGTGTTCAGGCGCAACGTCTCGCCCGCGCCATCGAGCTCGGGCACGGCCTTAACCTTAAACGTCGGCGAGTCGCTGTGCGACGCCGTCAGCTGAAAATGATAGTCACCGGCAACGCCGTCCTCGCCCCATGTCGCGGCCAGGTCCTCGCCCACCTTAAAGGCAACGACGCTCGAGGTGTTGCGCTGCGTGTAATAACGCCCGCCCGGTTCGATATCCCACGCCGCATTCTCGGGCAGGTAGGTAAAGCCCGCCTCGTCGAGCTCGGCCATAATGGTCGCCGCCGTATGGAACATGCTGGGGCACGCCTCGATAAAGTCGATGAGGTCGTTGGCGGCCTCGATATCGTCGGCCGTCACGTGCGCGCTCTCGGGCGTTTCCTGATCCGTCATGCTCTCCCCTTTCACTGGGTTGATGGTCCCCTCCAGCATACCCCGCCGCGCCAGTGCCGTGCCTTTCATTCCATGTTTAATCCCGCGCCGCTCGCCAAGTTGAGCCATCATGCCCGCACTCCTTTTGCGACAATTACGCTAACAGGACGAAAGGAGCCGTCATGAAGCCACGTAACATTGCCATCGCCTGCGGTGTCGCGGGAGTCGCCGTCGGCCTTGCCGCTGCCACCAGCATCGTTTACCGCAAGCAAATCAAGTCCGCCGCGTCGCTCAAACGCTTGACCGGCTACGCGGATGGCTATGACCTGTACGCAATCGACATCGCCTACGACTACGACCTTGATCGCATCATCGCCGCCGATGTGCGCGACGACCAGGCCTACATCGATGCCGTGGTGGCACAGGTGCTGCCCGGTGTGCCGGCACATGTCCAGGCACCCCAGTTTGCCTGCAGCGCTTTTGTCGCCGTAGATGCCGAAGGCCGCGTGCGCACCGGTCGCAATTACGACTTTAAGGATGACACCTCGGCGCTGCTGGTGCGTAATCACCCACGCAGCGGCTATGCCTCCATCGGCTTTGCCGCCCTTAACAACCTGGGCGATAACACTCCACTTGACTCTGTCGCCGGACGCGTTGCGGCGTTGATGGGCCCGTTTGCCCAGCTCGACGGTGTTAACGAATGCGGTGTGTCCATTGCCGTACTCACCCTGGACTCCAAGCCCTGTGACCAGGACACGCAGCGCCCCGTCATCAACACTTCGCTCGCCATCCGTCTGGTGCTCGACCGTGCCGCCACCACGCAAGAAGCTGTCGACCTGCTTTCCGCCTACGACATGCACGCCATGGCAGGACGCGATTACCACTTCTTTATCAACGATGCCGCCGGTGACGCGCGCGTAGTAGAGTGGGATCCGCGCGATCCGGACCGCGCTTTCAAAGCGACTCCTGTACGCCAGGTTACGAACTTCTATGCCTGCTATGGCGACGAAGTGCTGCCCAACCAAAAGAATGGCGAGCTGGGCCATGGCAAGGAGCGCGCCGTCGCAATCGCCGCTGTCCTCGATGCCCGTGCCGGCGCCCAAGACGAGGCAGTCGCTTGGAAGGCCCTACGCGCTGCGGCGCAAGAGCCCAATCCGGAAGACATCACCAGCAATACGCAATGGTCGGTCGTCTTTGACAATACCGAGCCCGCTGCCGCCATCACGCTGCGCCGCCACTGGGGCAACGTCGATGCCTTCGCACTGTAAGGAGCCAGGCCCGTCGACCTTACGTTCCCTGGCGTTGCTTACATTTCCATACGCTTGAGCTAACACGTTTTACCCCTGTATCAACAGTGTGCGGGGGTAAACTTATGCGCATGTTATAACTTGCCCGGAAGGATTCATCATGCTCAGGATCGGTCTTCTTACCAGTGGCGGCGACTGCCAGGCGCTCAACGCCACCATGCGCGGCATCGTCAAAACGCTCATGACCAATAGCGAAGAGCCTATCGAGATCTACGGTTTTGAGGACGGCTACCAGGGCCTTATCTACAGCAGGTTCCGCGTCATGACGCCCGCCGATTTTAGCGGCATCCTCACCCGCGGCGGCACCATCCTGGGCACGAGCCGTACGCCGTTCAAGCGTCTGGATACCCCCGAGGCCGATGGTGTCGAGAAGGTGCCGGCGATGGTCCACACCTATCATAAGCTGCAGCTCGACTGCCTGTTTATGCTAGGCGGTAACGGCTCCACCAAGACCGCCAACCGCCTGCGCGAAGAGGGCCTCAACGTTATCGCCCTGCCCAAGACCATCGATAACGACACCTGGGGCACCGAGTTGACGTTTGGCTTTACGAGCGCCATCGACGTCGCCACCAAGTGCATCGACGACATTCACACCACCGCCTCGAGCCACGGCCGCGTGTTCGTCATCGAGATCATGGGCCACAAGGTTGGCTGGATCCCGCTGTACGCCGGCGTCGCGGGCGGCGCGGATGTCATCTTGATTCCCGAGATCCCCTACGACATGGATAACGTCATCAAGACCATCGAGCATCGCATGGAGACCGGCAGCCGCTTTACGATCGTAGCCGTCGCCGAGGGCGCTATCTCCAAGGAGGACGCGGCGCTGTCCAAGAAGGAGTACAAGAAGAAGCTCGCCGAGCGTACAAGCCCGTCGATCGTCTACGACATCGCCAAGGAGATTGAGGCTAAGACCGGTCGCGAGACCCGCGTCGCCATCCCCGGTCACACGCAGCGCGGCGGCCAGCCCGACGCTCAGGACCGCATCTTTGCGACCCAGTGCGGCGTCGAGGCAGCGCTCGGCTGCCTGCGCGGCGAGTTTGGCTACATGATTGCCCTGCGTGACGGCAAGATGTGCCACATGCCGCTCGAGGAGGTCGCCGGCAAGCTCAAGTATGTCGACCCCCAGAGCGACCTGGTGCGCGAGGCCAAGGCGTTGGGCATCAGCTTCGGCGACGCATTTCCTCGGCCGCAATCCAACCCATCCGGCCCACCCCCCCCCCCCCCCCGGTATATAATT
>CAUGNQ010000053.1 GCA_959600835.1 uncultured Collinsella sp.
CCATACCCAACGAGGCGAGCGGGGCCTAGCCCTGCTGGGCCATGGCGCGCACGACCTCGTCAACATCCACCCAGTGATAGCCTAGCTAGGCCATGCGCACGGCGGCGGGCACCTCGGCATCCTCGGCGGGCGCGGGCGCGGCGGGCTCATCGAGCGCGTCGACGGTCAGTGTCTCCTCGGCAATCCAGTCGCGGTAGGGCTTCTCCTTGGCATAGCGGGCGCGCAGCTCGTCGTTGTAGATCACGCGGCCGCGGGCAAAATCGACCTCGAGCATCTGGCCCGGTCCCAGGCAGCCGCTCGTCAGGATGTTCTCGGGGCTCACCTCGATGGTGCCCACCTCGCTTGCCAGCATAAAGCGGCCATCGCGCGTCACGTAGTAGCGGGCGGGGCGCAAGCCGTTGCGGTCGAGGGCGGCGCCCAGCGTGCGACCGTCGGTAAAGGCGATGGCCGCCGGGCCGTCCCAGGGCTCCATGAGCATGGACTGGTAAGCGTCGTAGGCGCGGCGCTCCTCACTCAGGCTATCGTTGTGGTCCCACGGCTCGGGCAGCAACATGGACGCGGCACGCGTGAGCGGGCGACCGTTCATGACCAAGAATTCGAGCACGTTGTCCAGAATCGCGGAGTCGGAACCCTCGCGGTTGATGATGGGCATCACGCGCTCAAGATCGTGCTGCAGCACGGGGCTGTACAGGTTGGGTTCGCGGGCGCGAATCCAGTTGACGTTGCCCTTGAGGGTGTTGATCTCGCCGTTATGGATGATAAAGCGGTTGGGGTGCGCACGCTCCCAGCTGGGCGTGGTGTTGGTGGAGTAGCGCGAGTGGACGAGCGCCACGGCCGTTTTGACGGCGGCGTCGTTGAGGTCGATGAAGAAGCGGCGCATCTGCGTGGCGACCAGCATGCCCTTGTACACGATGGTGCGCGAGCTCATGGAGCACACGTAGAAGATCTTGTCTCGCAGGGCAAACTCGGCATCGGCCTTCTTTTCGATGGTGCGGCGGCACACGTACAGGCGACGCTCAAAGGCATCGCCGGCGGGCGTGTCGTCCGGACGGCCCAGGAAGGCCTGCAGGATAGTGGGCATGCAGGCGCGGGCCGTCTCGCCCAGGTCGTGCGGGTCGACGGGCACCTCGCGCCAAAAGAGCAGCGGCACGCCGGCCTCGGCACAGCCCTCCTCAAACACGCGGCGGGCATCCTCTACGCCCTTGTCGTCCTGCGGGAAGAACAGCATGGCCACGCCATAGTCGCCCTCTGCCGGCAGAATCTGACCGCACTTTTGAGCCTCTTTACGGAAAAAGTGATGCGGAACCTGGAACAGGATGCCAGCGCCATCGCCGGTATTCTTCTCGAGTCCCGTGCCGCCGCGGTGCTCCAAGTTGACCAGAATGGACAGTGCGTCGTCCAGAATCTGGTGATGGCGCTCACCGTTGATATCGGCAAGCGCGCCGATGCCACATGCATCGTGGTCGAATTCGGGGCGATAAAGGCCCTGCTGCTGAGCGGAATCTGCCTGCATCGCGATCCTCCCCTAGATATTAGACAGTCAGTTGAATAGGCATACTAGGAGCATCGCCGGCCCGTTGTGTTTCCCACCCGTTTCGAAACAATCGCGTAACGCACGCCCTACGAGTGGACACCGCCGACCTCAAGGGCGACAACATAGGCCCCAAGTTCGGCCTGCAAACTCACCTCTTCAAACATCTCAATCTGTAACAGTAAGACCCAATTTCGACGACTAACTGTTACAGATTGAGATGTTTTCGAGAGACGGTTCCGAATGTCTCAATCTGTAACATGAAGGGCCGGTTTTGGCGGTCAGCTGTTACAGATCGAGATTTTCCATAGGACCATTTCTTCCTGTCTTGATCTGTAACACCTAGACCCAATTTCCATCCCTAGTTGTTACAGATCGAGACATTTCGGCAGCCCCCTTTCACCATCCCATTCAAATACAACAATTTTGTTAGTCTTGGTTAGCTTTTAAGCTTAAAACGGGTATCCTTTGCGGCGTCAAGCAAACGGCACACAGGAGCGCACCATGCTCAACCATCTCAAACAACACTTTGGCTCCCGACGCACCGGCGGTCACGGAGGTCTAGACATCGCGCGGCATATCGGCCCCGGGCTGCTCGTGACCGTCGGCTTTATCGACCCGGGCAACTGGGCCTCCAATATGGCCGCGGGCTCGCAGTTTGGCTACGCGCTGCTGTGGATCGTCACGCTGTCCACGATTATGCTCATTGTGCTGCAGCACAACGCGGCGCACCTGGGTATCGCCACGGGCACCTGCCTTGCCGAGGCCACGACACGTTACCTCCCCCGCTTCGTTGGACGCACGGTACTCGCCAGTGCCTATCTCGCGACCATCGCCACCGCCATGGCCGAAGTCCTGGGCGGCGCGATTGCCCTTCAAATGCTCTTTGGGCTGCCCGTGCGTGCGGGCTGCGTCATCGTGGCGGCAGTATCGATGGCGATGCTCATGACGAACTCCTACAAGCGAGCCGAACGCTGGATCATCGCCTTCGTCGGCGTGGTAGGACTCTCGTTTTTGGCCGAGCTTGCACTAGTCAAGGTTGACTGGCCGCAAGCCGCCGCAAGCTGGATCACGCCCAGTATGCCCACTGGCTCTGCGGCGATTATCGTGAGTGTCCTGGGTGCGGTCGTTATGCCCCACAACCTTTTCCTGCACTCCGAGGTCATCCAATCCATGCACTTCGAAGGCCAAGGCGAGCAGGTTATCGAAGAGCGTCTGCGCTATGAGCTCTTCGACACGCTCTTTTCGATGGGCGTGGGCTGGGCAATCAACTCGGCCATGGTCATCCTGGCCGCAACGACCTTCTTTGCGCACGGCATTGTCGTAGACGACCTCGCCGTCGCAGCGGCCACGCTCTCCCCCATCTTGGGCCCGGCGAGCTCGACCATCTTTGCGGTAGCGCTGCTGTTCGCGGGTCTCTCGAGTAGCGTGACGGCGGGCATGGCGGCAGGCACCATCACTGCGGGCATGTTCGACGAGGAATACGACATCCACGACCGACATTCCTCGATCGGGGTGGCGGCCTGTTTCGTCGGCGCAGTGGCGGCGTGCTTGGTCGTCCCGAATCCTTTTGAGGGTCTCATTTGGAGTCAGGCACTGCTGTCGCTTCAGCTGCCGATTACGGTCTTTGTGCTCATACGACTCACCAGTTCGCCCCGCGTCATGGGCAAATACGCCAACTCGCGCCCGCTCAACGCGCTGCTCGTAGGGATCGGTGCCATCGTGACGATTCTCGATGTCGTGTTGTTGACAGGGATGTAATGGGGCGGGGCACCTACCCAGGCAAACGTCTCGATCTGTAACAGGAAGACCCGTTTTGAGCCGTTAGATGTGGCAGGTTAAGACAAAAGGTCGGCCGGACTCACAACAGACAGGATCGGCCAACAGCAACCGTGATCCCTTGGGGGCGGAGGAAAAGGGCCCCGGCCGAGAATTCGACCGAGGCCCTTGGACAGAGCTATGTTCGGCTTTCGCCGTGTGTCTGCGAGCTACTCCTCGACGAGCTCAAACTGATCGGGACCGACGCCGCACACCGGGCACACATAATCCTCGGGCAGCTCGGGCGTATCGACCTCAACCTCGTAACCGCAAACGACGCACACGAACTTATACGTCTTCTTCTCCTCAGCCATGATGTTCTCCTCTCAAACGCGACTGGTGATGTACTTCATTTATCAGTATAGATTCTCAATAATATAATGCAAGTATTTTTAAAACATTTCTAGCCTTGATACGAGGACGCCTTCGGAGGCGTCTTGCCCTTCAGGACCTTATGGTAGTAATCGTAGGTGAGCGGCGTCTCGTCACTCAAGCGCTCGGCATCCTCGACCTCGCCGATAAACAGTAGATGCGTGCCAACATCCACAGTGTCGATCAAATGGCAGCTAAACAGGGCCGCCGCGTGCTCGGGCACATAGGGCATGCCCAGAGCCGTCTCGCGGGTCTCGTATTTGGCAAACTTGTCATAATCGCTGCTGGTGCGGAACCCAAAGTTACCGATGTAGAGCATATCGGCGGTCTGATCGATCACGGTCAGCGCGAACGCTTTGGCCGAAGCGATGACGCCCGAGGTGACGTTGTCCTTGTTCACGGCAACCGAAATGCGCGGCGGCATGGACGTCACCTGCACCGCAGTGTTGATGACGCAGCCGGCGCGCAGCCCGTCTGCCGCGGCGCTCACCACGTACAGACCGCTCGGCATGGTAAAGAACGCAGTTTTGTCCATAACAATCACTCCCCTAACCCGGGTTGGAACCTCATGGATGTATGTACCCACAAAAAAGGCAGCGCCCATAACGGACGCTGCCTTTGAAACATATGTGTCAGAACAGTATAAGCAAGATGAGACGCCCGCAGTTGCGGTGAAATAGGGACTGAATAGCCCCCTCAAACAGGCAAAACAGTCCGTATTCCACCGTAACTTATACAGAACGCCTAGCGATTGCGCTCCTTGAGGGCGCGGTCGATCTCGCGCTGGACATCGCGCTTGGCCATATCCTCGCGCTTGTCGTAAAGCTTCTTGCCGCGGCCTAGGCCCAGCAGCAGCTTTACGCGGCCGTCGGTATTAAAGTAGAGCTCCAGCGGCACCAGCGCATAGCCGCGGTTGCGAAGTTTGCCGTCAAGAAAGTCGATCTCCTTGCGGTGCAGCAGCAGACGGCGCCGACGGTCGGGATCGCGATTCCACACGCCACCATGGCTATAAGGGTGGATATGCAGGCCGACGAGCCAGCACTCCCCACCACGAATCAGTGCGAAGGTATCGGTAATCTGGCACGCGCGCTCGCGAATCGACTTGACCTCGGTACCGCTCAGCTCAATACCGCACTCAAACGTCTCATCGATAAAGTACTCGTGATGTGCCGAGCGATTCTTGGAAATGAGCTTGCGCTCGCGCTTACTGGGCATCGCCGGCCTCCTTGGCGCCATCGGCGTTTGAACCCGCAGCCTCGCGCTTTGCCCTGCGCTCGGCATTAAGCTCGGCATCGCTCTCGCGCACCAGCTTGATAATCGCCGCGCATGCCTCCTCGCCCACCAGGTCGCGGGCACGGACCGTCAGACGCGTAGCCTCCTGCTTGTCGCCGTCGCTTGCAGCATCGGTCGCGCACATGATCAGGCAGATGGCGATCTCGGCCGAAGGCGAGGTCGGCACGCCCTGCAGGGCGAGCTCACCCATCACATGGTCGTCACTCTCGTCCGCGGCATCCGGATAGGTGGTATGGATCTTGTTGAGCAAGCGCGTCGTATGCGCATCATTGGGCGCCAGGCGCAGCGCCAGACGCGCGCAGCCCACGGCTGCCGAAGTGTTCTCGGTCTCGGGCTCCAAGAAGTACTGACCCAAGTTGGTGTAGGCACGTGCGGCGCACTTACCGTCGCTCGCGCGCTCCAGCACCGAGAACGAGAGCGATGCCCACTCCTGCTTGTCCTCGAGCGCGCGGAACAGCTCGGCCAAGTCCAAGCGATAGTTGCAGTTCATGGGATCCCAACGCACGGCCTGCATCAGGGCATTCCGAGCACTCACATAATCCTGCTGGCGAATGTAGGCAAACGCCACGTCGGAGTACAGGCGGTCAAAGGGAACCTCGACCTGCACCAGCTCGCGCGGATCCTTCTCCACGCGGCGATAGGCCAGGCGCTCAAACTTGCTGTCGAAGCGAAAGTACTGGCGCTTCTCCTCCGTCTTGCACTCAGCGTCGATATACTCCTCGGCGAGCTCCACCAGACGCTCAAGCAGCGGCGTCGCCGTAGCCAGGTCGCCCTGCGCCAGATAGTTCTCGGCATACGTGATGTCTTCCAAGCTGATAGGCAGGTCCATGACAACTCCTCGGTCCGGGCGGCAGACTCAACGCGCGCCTTAAATATCGGTCAATACACAAAACCCGGGTCTCTTACGAGGCCCGGGCGTTCAATTTTGGTAGCCCGTACCAGATTCGAACTGGTGATCTCCGCCTTGAGAGGGCGGCGTCCTAAACCGCTAGACGAACGGGCCATATGTAGCAAATGCAATGGCTGGGATGGAGGGAGTCGAACCCCCATTGACGGAACCAGAATCCGCTGTCCTGCCATTAGACGACATCCCAATGACTGCATCGCTGCGCTCGGCTGTGCCTTTGCGCAAGAAAGAAATATACGGGAAGTCCGGCCGTGACGCAAGCCCCAATTTTGACTTTTTTGAAATTCAGTCAAATACGGCCGACACGTGAAGGACCTGTGAAGCGCCAGCGACACGTACGGCGCCAAAGCCCGTAAAACATCCCGCATCTACCGCTGGTAGATTACAACAATGCAGCACTCACGGCTGATGGCACAATCGAACCGTCATCATTGCACGGATATCGAGGCGCCATGGACGAAGAGCTTGATTACCTATGGGAGACCCTGGGCCTCGAGATCACTGCTGACCTTTGGCCCGAACGGGACAAAATCCATCCCACCCTGCGCCCCGCCATCACGGTGATGCAGGCAAAATACCGCCGTGCATCCTTTTTGATCATGCGGATGTCATGGCACGCGGGACTCCCCGACCTTAAGCGAATCCAGGCAAGCCTCGTCGAGCTGTCCGGTATGCCGACTGTCATATCCGAGGCGCACCTGGAGCAGCGCCAACGCGAGCGACTGCAACAGCAGCGGATTCCCTTTATCTGCCCCGGTGTTCAGGCATATCTGCCCTTTATGGACGAGGAGTACTGGAGCGGCAAGCCCAACAAGCACGTAAAGGTCTACGGTCCGCACGAATGGGCACAGCTCAAGGATTGAGCCGAGCGAGCCCTCCGATGGAAAACACGTCCCACCCCGAGCGCTCAAAACGGGTCGCACTTTCCGCAGCCGCTACAGCAGCGCCTCGGTCCAAGCTGCTTCCCTAAAGCCGGGAATCGCAAAGTCGTCGCCCACCAACAGCGGACGCTTGACCAGCATGCCGTCGGTCGCCAGCAGCTCGTAGCACTCCCGATCCGTCATGCCCGCATCTAGACGCGCCTTCAGGCCCAGCTCTCGATATTTCATGCCCGACGAATTAAAGAAGCGCCGCACCGGCAGTCCCGAACGAGCAATCCAGGTCGCAAGCTCATCAGCCGTGGGATTGTCCAAAACGATATCGCGGTCGATATACTCTACCCCGTGTTCGTCCAGCCATGCCTTGGCCTTCTTACAGGTCGAGCACTTGGGATATTCAACAAACAGTACGGTCATGGGATTTCCTTTCTTAGAGAAAACAGGTGTCCGGAAAACTGCACATCGACGACCACTCGCGATTGCAGCCGTTATTGTAGCCAATGTCGAAGCATAGGCAGTCGCGATGTCTCGTCTTAAGGCTAGCGCCTCGCATGGGCGCCGATCGGCCGAGTCGCATAGCGCACCAACGCCGCTGCCAGCAATACCAACAGCATGGCGGTGACATAGCCCGCAGCATCGAATCCTAAATCGATAACGTCGAAATGCCTGCCGGGAACAAAGATCTTATGTACCTGATCGCCAACGGAGCAGACGGCGCAAAAGAGCAACACGGGCACGCAACGGGAGCATACGCTCCAAGGACGCCTGGAAAAGCAAACCACGACCACCGAGGCGAACAATCCGACGAAGAAAAACTCTACGGTATGGGCAACGCGACGGACGTTCGTGCCCACCCACATGCGAATGGAAGCAAGTCGGCCAGACCGGACATTCGAAGCAGCCGAATCGGTGCCCCCGGTCATCCCGTTCTCGGTCTGAGCTTCACCCGCGACATCGGCAGCCTGAACGCCCGTAGCCTGACCCTCCACCACGCGCGCGGTGGACTCGCTCAGCAACGACGTCTCCACCGCATTTTGCTCCGTCAGCACCCAGATGCCCGCCAGCGTTGCAGCGAACAGAATGATCGCGGTCCATCCGATTATTTGTTTTACGCGCGCCAAGGGCCTACCTCCTTTTTTGAATATCAGCGAGTGTAGCCCCAAATGGCATCGTCACCGTATCAAAATTTGAATCGCAACAGGAAGCGACAAAGCGACGCAAACCCCTACCCCGCCTCGCGCATCCAGCGATCGAACGTCCCCACGCACACGCCCAGGCACTTTGCCGCCTGGCTGCGGGTAATATCGCCCGCCTCATAGCTATCGCGCACCAGCTCAAACTGAGGAGGGCACGGCTTGCGAGGTCGACCGAAACGGACCCCTCGCGCCCGCGCCGCTGCAATCCCCTCCGCCTGGCGCCGATGAATATTCTCGCGCTCCACCTGCGCCACGTAGCTCAGCAGTTGTAGCACAATATCGGCAATCAGGGTATTGGTCACATCCGGCGCGCCGCTGGCCCTGGCGCGCGTGTCAAGCAATGGCATGTCCAACACCACAATGGCAACCCCGAGCTCCTTGGTAATGCGTCGCCATTCCTCAAGAATCTCGGAGTAATTACGGCCAAGCCGGTCGATAGAAAGCACCACCAGCACGTCCCCGTCTCCCAGGATGTGCAGCAGCTCGCGATACCGCGGGCGATCGAAGTCCTTGCCGCTCGCATGGTCGGCATAAATATTCGCCGAGCCCACGCCATAGGCGCCCAGCGCATCCAGCTGCCGATTTAGATTCTGATCGCGCGAACTCACCCGCGCATAACCATACACCGTCGCCATCTCATCCCCGCTTTCTTGTAAACCTGCCAAAAAGGGACAGGTTTATTTTGGTAGGTTTTACCTCTCGAATAGCAGGTAAGCGGGCGGCCGAGCGGACGGCAAGGTAGCTATGATCCAAATGCGGAGGGCGGCCCCGAAAGACCGCCCTCCGCTCTCCCGCCATGAGTCGAGATTTGGCTAATGGATAAGCTTAAAGTCCAAGTGCCCACGCGTGGTATTGACGCGCGAAACCTCGATAATCACGCGCTGGCCCAGTTCATAGCGAGTCCCCGTGTCGGCGCCCGTCAGCGTAAGCGCATCCTCGTCGAACTCGAACCACTCGTTGCCCAGACTCTTGATCGAAACCAAGCCTTCGACCTGCGTCAGGTCCAAGCGCACAAAGAGGCCCATGCTGCTGACCCATGAGACCGTTCCGGCATAGCGCTCGCCCAGGCGATCCTCATAGTACTGGGCAATCTTGATCTTTTGCGTCGCATGGCTAGCGGCATCTGCCGCGCGCTCGGCATCGCTGCATGCGCGGCAGATCTGCGGCAGAATGCGCGGCAGCGACTCGCGCCCCTTGCCGATCAGCCGCGGTGTACGGACCAGGGCGTCCTTGCCGCCGAGCTGCTCATAGGCCAACTGCAGTTTGAGCACGCGGTGCACCACCAGATCGGGGTAGCGACGGATGGGACTCGTAAAGTGACAGTAGCACGGCGCGGCGAGCGCAAAGTGGCCCTCGTTGCGCGGCTTGTACAGTGCGCGCTGCATGCTGCGCAGAAGCAGCGTGTTGACGAGCGGTGCGTTGGCCGTACCGGCGGCAGCATCAACTGCAGCCTGTAGCTCATCGGGACTCCCCAGGGCGATACCGGCAGCACGGCGATCGTCGATGATGCCCAGCTGCGCCAGCGCAACGGCGGCACCGTGCAGGCTATCGGGGCTCGGATCCTCATGCACGCGATAGCAGGCCTCGATATCACGGTCTGCCAGCCACTCTGCAACGCACTCGTTGGCGAGTAGCATGGCTTCCTCGATAAGCGACGTGGCACACGAACGCTCGCGCGCCACAATCTGCACGGGTACTCCGTCCTCATCCAATAGAGCGCGAATCTCGGCCGTGTCAAAATCGACTGAGCCGCGGGCACGACGAATACGACGGCGAAGTTCGGCGAGTTCGTTGGCGGCGACAAGGAAATCGCCGAGGTCGACGTTATAGCCGCGAGCAGTTTCCTCGCACGCAAGACCGCGCTCAAGCGCCTCCTCGCGCGAGGCCTCAGCAGCCGCAACATCCTCAGCGGCGCCTTCCAGCACCGAATACTCAACCGCGTCGGCACGCACCAGCAGCGCCTCGGCGCCGTCATAGTCCATACGCACACGCGAGCGAATCACGCTGGGGTACGGATCGTAATGCCGCACGCGACCCTGCGCATCGAGCTCAATGTCAACGGTAAACGCAAGACGGTCCTCGTCAGGGCGAAGCGAGCATAGGTCACAGGACAGGCGTTCGGGCAGCATGGGAAGCACGCGATCGGCCAGATACACCGATGTCGTACGATGGCGAGCCTCAAGATCGATATGCCCGTCCCAAGCCACATAGTGAGAAACGTCAGCGATATGCACACCCAGCTTGTAGCCACCCTCGGGCGTGCGCTCAAGCGAAATGGCATCGTCAAAGTCGCGCGCGTCGACCGGGTCGATCGTGATGACAAAGCGGTCGCGCAGATCGCGGCGGAGCGGGTCCTTAAGCGCCGCGGACACATCGAGCGAAAGCCCCTCGGCCTCGTCCAGCGCGGCCTCGGGATAGCTATCGGTATAGCCGTAACGCGCCATCACGTATTGAACGCCCAAATCGGGCGCGTCATCTCCGCCAATGCGGCGTTCGATCGTCACGGTGCCCGATTCCAGGCGCGTCGGGTAGGTCAAAATGCGCGCGACAACGGCATCACCCGGGTGGACGCCCAGACGATCCGCCGAGGTATCCTCGGGCAGAATGAAGAAGTCGGCCTTCAGGCGCGAATCGAGCGGCTCGATCACACCGAGCGGACCAGCGGTCTGGTACGTACCCACCACGCTTATGGCTGCGCGCTCAACCACGCCTTCGATCACGGCGCGCCGCTCACCGTGCGGGCTGTTCTTAATGCTCACGGCTACGGTATCGCCATCCATGATCTCGCGCTTACCGCGGCCCATGACCTTGTAGTCGCCGTTTTCGGTTACAACGTAGGCGCTATGCTCATGGAGCTGCACGCGCCCGGTCAGGCTCGGACGGCGTTCGCTGCGCACCGGCCCGCGCTTATTGCGAGCTCCACGCTTATGCTTGTTATTGCGCCCCATGGCGCCTCCTAACTATCGATTGCGAACTCCAAAGAGTCTACCCAAATGATCCGTTTTCCTGCCGTCCCCTAGGGATCAAAAAACGGGCCGCCCCGCAAGAGACGACCCGTTGGAAGGGATGAATTCCAGGCATGCCTACACGCGCAGGTAGCGGCGCATGGCGATGGCAGAACCAAAGAGACCGATAATCACGCCGACCAGAATCAGCGCAGCATAGGTCACCAGGTAGTACTGCATCGGCAGGGCAAACGACATCCAGCCGATGCTCTCCTGCAAACGCGGAATCATCAGATTGCGCAGCAGCTCCAGAACGCCGATGGAAAGCAGCGAGCCCAAAATGGCCTGCAGTACGCCCTCGGTGATAAACGGGCCGCGAATGAAGCCGTTGCTGGCGCCGACCAGACGCATAATCGCAATCTCACGACGACGCGCCGTGATGGACAGGCGAATCGTGTTGTTGATGAAGATGAATGCGATAAAGGTCAAAAGGCCAACGAGCACCACGGCGGCGATGCGGATGTAGTTGGTCACCTGGAACAGGCGGCTCACTTCCTCCTGGCCGTACAGCACGCTCGCGTTGACGTCGCCGTCATCCGCGATCTTCTGGAAGTCGGCGTTCTTCTTGAGCTTCTGGGCCGTGCTCTCGACCTTGGACGGATCGTCCATCTCAATTGCAAACGAAGCCGGCAGCGGGTTCTGGCCATCGAGCGCGCTCATGGTGGCGTCGGCGTTGCCCGACATCTTGCTCGTATACTCGGCCAGCGCGTCGTCCTTGTCCTTGTACGTCACGGACTTGACGTTGCTCCACGTCTTGAGCTCAGCCTCAAAGGCCTGAACATCTGCCTGGTCGGCGTCATCGCTAATAAAGGCGTTGATGACGACCTGATCCTCGACGGTGCCGATCACGGAGTTCAGCATCGCGGAGCCCATGATGAACAGGCCGATGATAAACAGCGAAAGGAAGATCGTGATGACGGCGCCGAGCGAGGTAGTCCAGTTACGGAAGAAGTGACTGATTGCCTCTTTGAAGGAGTAGCCCACGTTAGTTGGTGCCATAGTTGCCGTAACCTCCCCTCTCCTGGTCGCGGATAACGTGGCCGCCCTCGAGGGCGATCACGCGACGGTGCATGCTATCGACCATCTCGCGGTCGTGCGTGGCGACGATCACGGTGGTGCCGGTGCGGTTAATACGCTCGAGCAGCTTCATGATGCCCAGCGAGATCGCCGGGTCGAGGTTACCCGTGGGCTCGTCGCAGATCAGCAGCGGCGGACGGTTGACCATAGCGCGGGCGACGGCGACGCGCTGCTGCTCGCCACCGGAAAGCTGGTCGGGCAGCGAGTCCATCTGATCGGCCAGACCGACCAGACGCAGCACCTCCGGCACCTGGCTGCGAATGACGCCCTTGGGCTTGCCGATGCACTGCAGAGCAAACGCCACGTTTTCGTAGGCGGTTTTTTGCGGCAGGAGCTTAAAGTCCTGGAACACGGCGCCAATCTGGCGGCGCAGGAACGGAACCTTGCGGTTCTTGATCTTCATGAGGTCCTGACCGGCAACCAGGATGCGACCGCTCGTCGGCTTGACGTCGCGGTTGAGCGTCGACAGCAGCGTGGTCTTACCCGAGCCGGAGTGACCGACCAGGAAGACGAACTCGCCCGGATAGATCTCGATGTTGATGTCGTCGAGTGCAGGCTTGTTGGGCTGTGCCGGATAGATCTTGGTGACATGCTCCATAAGGATGACGGGCTCGACACCGGCCTGCTTGGCCATCTTCTTGCGGCTGGCCTGCGGATCGATGGGCGCAAACACCGACGTAAAATCGGGGTTGTTGAGCGCGTTATCGAGGCTTGCGACCTCGGCCGCCTGATCGCTCTCGACCACCGGGGCAGCAGGCTGCGTGGGGTCGGGAATAGCGGCAAAGAGACCGGACTGCGCAGGCTGAGGAGCCGGTGTCGCAGGGGCCATGGGGTCGGGAATGCCGGCCATGGTAGGCTGCGGCGTGGCAGCGCCAGCCTGAGGCTGCTCCACGCGAGCGGTCACGGCCTGAACGGGCTCAAAACCCGCCGTGCCGGAAAGCGCGACATCGCTGGTGGGATTGTAGGCAAAGGGATCGGATGCCGGCTGTGCCTGATCTGCCGGCTGAGCGGGGGCCTGAGCAACAAGCTGGCCCTCTGAATCCGGAGTGGCGAAACGACTGCCCTGGACGCCTGTCTGCGTCTTGGGGGCATCATCGCCCGCACCGGAGGTACGGAAGTGGTTACCCACTGGTGCTCCTTATCGTCGTGCGTTTAAACTACATGAGCGCTTTGTATTTTAGCAGCATTAGCTTTGCTGCACATAAGAAGCATGGCGGGGTTTGGGTCTCACCGGCCGGGCGCAGGGTTACCTCCCAAATCGTCCTCGCGCATGGCCGGCATTTGTCCTGCTCCTGCGGAGCTGCGGACAAACGCCGGCCTGCGCTGCGGAAAGATTTGGGAGGTAACCCTGCGCCCGGCCTGCGGCTACTATGGGGCCGACGCACCAACTTGAGATGCTGCGCATACAAAATTGGAAGGGTCTGAATTGCACTTTGCTGGGATGGGCTCGTTTCCCCATGGGAACTTTGCTTGGCAGGACCCTAATTTAAATTCAGCATAAACAGGGGCGCCCTCTTTGAGGACGCCCCTGTTCTGGCTTGTTTGCGGTTGTCGACGCGATACTTTGCCTCGTCTTGCCTTATGCCAAGAACTCCTTGGTGGTCGCCACGATGTTGGCGGCGTCCAGGCCGTACTTGTGCAGGAGCTCGGCACCCGGGCCGGACTCGCCGAAGGTGTCGTTGACGCCAATCTTCTTGAGCGGCGTCGGGCACTGCTCACACAGAACGTCGGCAACGGCGCTGCCCAGGCCACCGATCACGGAGTGCTCCTCGACGGTCACGACGTGACCGGTCTTGGTGGCGCTCTTGACGATCAGGTCGGCGTCGATGGGCTTGATGGTGTGCATGTTGATGACCTCGGCATCGATGCCCTCGGCAGCGAGCTGCTCGGCGGCCTCGAGGGCCTCGCCGACCATTAGGCCGCAGGCGATGATGGTGACGTCGGTGCCCTCGCGCATGACGATGCCCTTGACACGAACGGTTTTGCCGTCCCATGCTTGCAGT